>DALTYF010000036.1 GCA_029986195.1 Methanocorpusculum sp.
GCTCTGCCGGGTCTGATTCTCCGGTTTTTCCATCCGGAGGTGGCGACGGTGCGGGGATGCTGACGGAGGAGGGGATTTCCCAGATTCGTGCGACGAAACGGATCTACGGGTCGGATCGGGCGCTTGAGCTTGCACGGGGGTATGCGGCGCTGCGGGGTCTTCCGGCGGATGCGGTGGTTTTGTCGACGGGTGATCCGCTGATGGCGGGACTCGGGTATTTGCCGGGCGAGGTGGTGCCGGGGATTTCGTCGATGCAAGCGGCGTTTGCGCGGCTGAAGGTTTCGTGGACGAATGTTGCGGTAGTGAATGCGCACGGGAAGGATCATGCGTCGGCGGTTGCGCGTGCGGCGGCGGATGTGCGTGCGGGGCATTCGGTGTTTGTGATTGCGGATCCGGATTTTTCGGTTGCGGTGCTTGCGGCGGCGCTTCCTCCGGGGACGCGGGTTGCGGTCTGTGAGGATCTGGGGTATCCTTCGGAGCGGGTTGCGGAAGGGACAGCGGAGCATCCGCCGGTGGTGCAGAGCCGGTTGTTCTGTGTGGTTGCGGGGTACTGATCCCGTGATGCGGTGAGCACGGCGCAACTGCGGCACAAAAGAATTGGACTGTAGGAAGCCACCCCTTGTTTCCCGCAGCCTGCACCCGAAAAAATGCCGGCGACTGCCTTGCGGCAACCGTCCGCATCCACCGCAGAAACCGACGAAACGAAGAAAAATCTCCGGCTCTGAACCGGAACACATTTTTTTGAAAAACATCCGCGGATCAGCCGTCAGATTTTTTTTCATTGTCAGTTCCCAGTTCCGAATCCTTCCATAGTCAGCATAACCTGCTGTATTCCTCCAGGGGTTTTGAACGGTAAAATCAAAACCGTTGGAGGGCTATCTCCAAGAGCATCTGATACCCGGCGGCAGTACTTTCGCGGATCACACAGTGTAAGGCCTATGCAAAAATACCTACGAAATCATTTCGTGGAATCACAATCGGAAAAAGATCAAAAAATCAAAAAAATTATTCTGTGTTCTCAACGGAACCGCAATCCCCGCATCCTGCACAGGAACCCCCGGCAGAGGCATTCTTTTTCGCAGGCATCGGTTTTGCGTACTTCTTCCAGACCTGTTCGCGGTACACCGGACCGCTGTTGTAGGTACAGAACGGAATCAGGCGGCCGTCCGGCGTTGTATAGTGGATGCAGCATCGTTCGACACGGTCGGTATCGTAGTTGAAACAGTCCATGAAGTGCATCGTCCCGATGAACAGCGCGTTCTTGTGGAACTGGCCGATACTGTTGTAGTCGTGCTTGATCAGGGCATAGTAGATCATCTTGTTCATATCGATCTTGATGCCTTCAACCTCGCCTTTCTTCACAATCTTCCGCATGTTGTTAAGGCCGGTGACCATTGCAAGGTATCTGCCAGTTTTTCCTGCGTTCCGGAACTTTTCGGCCATCTTTGAGACCTCGGTCAGGAACTTGTCCACATCAATGAACCGGTTAACCGGTACCAGATCGCCCTTTTCGTTGACAAAGCCGTAGGTTGCAGCTCCGCAGTGCGGGTGGGCGCAGAACATAATCTGTGCTTCTCCGGTGTAGGACTCGATCAGATCGCAGACGGCCATCATTGACGGCACCGGATAGAAATCGGACTGCTTTAATGAGCCGTCGGTCTGCTCCTCCATGCGCTTGACAAGATCCGGAACAGTAACACGCTCCCGCTCCACATCATCATTTTTGGCAGCACCGGTAAAGGCTACGGGCTGGAAGTTAATGCCGCGAATCACATCAATGTTCTGTGCTGCGAACTTGATGATGTCCCCTACCTGATGATCGTTTTTGCCGTTGATGACGGTCGGCACGAGAACAATACCAAGACCTGCTTTCCGGCAGCTTTCAATCGCCGGAAGACTGGTCTTTTCCAGAAGCGGGTTGGTGTCTTTGGTGGTACCGTCAAAGTGCAGATAGACCGTTGAAAGACCGGCATCCCGCCATTCTCTGGCAAGTTCGGGATTGCGTGCAAGCTTGATACCATTTGATGCCATCTGCACCTGTGAAAATCCGAGTTCCTTGGCCTTCTTGATGATATCCGTCAGATCCTCGCGCATCGTCGGCTCGCCGCCGGCAAACTGCACCGCCGGACAGGGAACCGGCTCTTCATTTCTGAGCAGCTCAAGCATTGAGACAATTTCGTCAAACGTCGGCTCATATATATATCCGCACGCACGGGCGTTGGCGAAACAGAAGTCACAGTTCAGATTGCAGCGGTTCGTGAGATCGATGTTTGCAAGAAGGGTGCCGGATTTGTGGTGGGCACACAGTCCGCAGCGCTGGGTACACTCGCCGGGCGTATTGGTGTTCGGGTTATAGACACCGCGGCCTTCGCGGTCATACTGTTCAAACCGGTGATACATCTCTGCATCCGACCAGTAGAGAGATCGTAATTCACCGTGTTCCGGGCAGGTTCTGCGAATCCAGACAGCTCCATCCTCTTCAGTAACTGTTGCGGGGAGCAGCTTGCCGCAGACCGGACACATGCTTTTTGTTTCTTTGATGATTTTCATGGACCCGAGTATCTCCTTGGGTATCGGCGGTTCATACCGCCAAAATGTAAGTAATTATATCTTTCTGCTTTCCATTAAATAAACTATGGATCGTGTGATCAGATGATTGTGGAGACCATTCTTGCGGTTTTGCTGACGTTCGTTGCAGCGTTCTGGATAATGGTGCCTGCATACGTTGCAAATGCGGGCGCGGTTCCGTTTGGCGGCGGCACCCCGGTTGACTTTGGGAAATGCGCAAAAGACGGGCGCAGATACCTTGGAGACGGAAAAACATGGCGCGGACTCATCGGAGGTATCGGTGTCGGAGTTCTGTTCGGACTCCTGCAGATGTTCCTTGCACAGACGTTTCACTGGGACTGGCTGCCGCAGCACACTCTCGTAACAATAACGGCCCTTGCCGCCGGTGCGCTTCTTGGCGACATGGTAAAGAGTTTTTTTAAACGCCGCGCAGGAAAAGACCGCGGGGAGAAGTGGCCGATCGCAGATATGTACGATCTGGCAGCAGGATCTCTTGTGCTTCTGGCAGTCTTTGCCTGGCCGTGGATGAAGGAGTATATCACCGTGTGGATCTTTATTACAATCCTCATCTGGACACCGCTTCTCCACCGCGGCGCAAATATTATCGGGTATCTGATAGGTATCAAGCAGGTGCCCTGGTAACCGGCGTGCCCGGGATACGGAAATCCCCCGAACCACAGTCCCTCACATCGGCAATTCGGGGGAGATTCAGGAATAAAGGTGCACCACCGGAATAAGGCTAATGTTAATATACGATCACTGACGAGGTGTAGATCATGGCAAAACTTGGAATCGCAGTTTTCGTACTTATCGCCGTTGCTGTCTGTATCTTCAGTGCAGGCTGTATCGGAACCGATACGCCGGCAACTCCCACACCAACGGCAACGCCCACGGCGACCGTCGTACCGACACAGGAACCGACAAAACTCCCGGAGAACATGACACCCGTCACCACCATTACCGTGGAAAAGTACAGCGTGGCAATTCCGGCAGGCAACATGATCCGCTACATTGTCCCAAGCAACCAGACCACTGGTTACCAGTGGTTTGCTGACAATGATACCGGTCTTGTGATCAACCAGACCTACGAAGCATCTCCGACTGCCGGCACTATCACCGGCTCCGGCGGGAATGATATCTTCATGATCACGGCAGGCAAAGCGGGCACCTACCAGTTTGTTGCAAACTATCAGCGTGCGTGGGAAGACAAACTCCCCGAGGCAACCCTGAATCAGACGCTGGTTTTCTCCAACGAAACAAAAACGGAAACCACCGATCCGCTGCTTTCTGTCACCTTCGCGGGCAGTGTCAGCCCAGCAGCAGGTGAAATCGTCAAAATCACCACAGAAGGCAACCCGACCACCGGCTATCAGTGGACTGCTGTCCCCGGTCTTTCCGCTGCAAAGAGTGACAACCTTGTCATCCTTAATGCGACCTATGTCCCGACTCCGGTCGCAGAGGGTATTGTCGGTTCCGGCGGAACCTACGAGTGGCTTGTCACCGCAGAAAAACCCGGAACATATGAGTTCCACGCCCAGTACAAGCGCTCCTGGGATGATGAACTTGCGGGCGAGTTCTTCTTCACCATCACCTTCCGGTGATAAAAAAATCTTTATTTTCTTTTTTATTCGTCGTAAATCTGCTGTACCCGTCCGACCGACCCGTCGGTGAGCCGCACCTTAATTCCGTGCGGATGCGTGGGCGAATTCGTCAGAATCTCTGCAACGCGCCCCCAGGTGAGGGCACCGGTCGGCTGATCCTTTTTGAGAACAATTGCAACCGCCGACCCCACCCTGATATTTCTCCGTACCCGTCCGTCCTGCATACTCTCATCAATCATTCGTACCGCCGGCTATAAAAGTTCATCATCTCTGAGACGAAACATGAACAAAAGAACATGGCAAACGAGTTCGAGCGTGCAGTGGTCATCTGTGTCAACCGGTACTTCACCGAACACCGGATGAAAGGCTTCGCATACCGCCTCAAGCAGGCGCACTTCAACACCCAGTACGTGGACATCATCGTTGATTCGCTCGACCCCTCCTTTTACCTCGCCATTGAATGCAAATCCGTCAAAGGAAAACGCCTCTTCTTTACGAGCAACTTCCACAAGGACAAAGACAACGTACACCAGATCGACAACATCTCCGGCTTTCTCAAATACACCGGCAGACGCGGATTCCTTGCCGTGGAGTTCCGGGGCGGTCAGAAAAACGAAGCCTACCTCATGCCGTGGGAGACGGTACTTGCATTCTTCGCTTCGCAGGCAAGCATCCCGATAGACGAATTCCGCAAATGCATCCCGCTGGAACGCACCCCCTATGGTTACCACCTCGACACCCTCTCCCTCCCTCCGTCAGACTAAATACCAGAGAGGGCGAATAGGTATAGAATCTATGCGAGGGTCGAACAGATTTTTATCCATAAATGGAAAACCGGTGAAAACACCGGTAGTACTCGCATCCATGGCGGGAATCACCAATGCAGAGTACGTCCTTGAACGCGCAGCACATGTGGGAGCTGCCTTCATCGGAGGATTCTCTCTGGACGCCGCCACCCAGGAAGCCGCCCGGAAAATGATCGAAGCAGGCCGCACCGAATTTTCCGACGGCCTTGACGAAATTGCAACCGAACTTGCCATGCTGGAAGGAACCGATGTCGTCATCGGCCTGAACCTTCGCGGATCCACCCCCGAAGCATACGTTGCCGCCGCCCGCGAGTTCGGCAGCGGCGTCATCTACGAAATCGATGCACACTGCCGCCAGCAGCCGATGATCGACGCACACTGCGGCGAATACCTGCTGCACAATACCGACGCCCTCTGTGACATCGTCCGCGCCCTGCATGCAGAGGGCGTCTGTGTCTCCGTCAAAACCCGCGCAGGCGTAACCGATGACCGGCTCCTTGCACGAAAACTCTGGGCTGCCGGAGCCGACATCCTGCACCTCGACCTGATGGACACCGGCTACACCCGTATCCGGCAGATCCGAAACAGCTGCCCCCTGACTCTCATTGCAAACAACAGCATCAACGCACCCGACAAGATGATGGATATGTTCTCGCACGGTGCCGACATGGTATCCCTCGCCCGCTCGGCAAACGTTGCAACCCTCCAGCTTCTCGACCGCTATATCCGCGCAACCGCCGAAGAAAACGGCTGGTACAACGCACCGAAACAGCTCTGCCGCGGTGGTGACCTGCGCTCGCTTACCTTCTGCTGCATGCCGGTCAAACAGTGCCCGCTGTTACCGACACTGGACACAATCGGCATGAGCCGGCAGGAGTATCTCGCACTCAAACAGGAGTTAACGCAAGGAACCGAGATTGCAAAAGGCAGTCACACCTGCTTCGGCAGCCTCGCCTGGTGCTGCAAATCCTCAACCCCCTGTATGTTCCGCGACATGACGCTCAAATCCCTGCCGCTCCCGAAGAATGAATACATGGCAATGAAGCGGGAGCTTTCGGAAGGAATCATGGAGAAGATTTTTGCCGATGTTCCCGCCGACTGTTAACTCCGCCTCTCCTGCGGAGCTTGCGCAGTTTGCCATGCTCCTTGAGGTAACCGCCCGCGGAAAACCGGGCAACATCGACCGGTGCCACGACTATGCAGACACCCGGCTCGATCATTTTCTCGCCTCGGCAGTACTGGCAAAACCGGTTTTTTCCGCGATTGAGGATGGCCGTCTCTCTCTCGGGGAAGCAATGCGCGATGCGGTTGCACGCACCAACATGCACAACGGCGGCAACACCCACTTCGGCGCATTTCTCCTTCTCCTTCCGTTACTTGCAGGCCGGGGCATTACCGGCGCTGCGGAGTTGGTGCAAAAAACAACCGTGACCGATGCTGTCCTCTTCTACGAAGCATTCGGACTGACGCAGGTGCGGGTCAGAACCGAGGACCCCATGGACGTCAACGACCCGGCATCGGTGCAGCGGCTGAGAGACGAACAGATCACCATGTACAACGTGATGGAGTACTCCGCACCGCACGACATGGTCGCCCGTGAATGGACAAACGGCTTTGCCCTGACGCGCCGGGCAGCAGACCTGCTGCTCGGACAGGATGGCGGGGTACACGCGATCCCCGCGATGTTTCTTACCCTGATGGCCGAGTATCCGGACACCTTCATTGCAAAAAAGTTTGATGACGCAACCGCAGAACAGGTGATGCACAAAGCCCGCGACGTCCAAAACGGCAGACGGACCCTCGCCGCATTTGACGAGGAGTGTATCCAGGCAGGCATCAACCCCGGCTCTCTTGCCGACATCTGCATTGCAGGAATATTCACCGCACTTCTGGAAGGATGGAAATGGGACTGTTAAGCGAAGGAATCACCGAAGTAATCGCGGTTACCAAAGACAACGCCGCCCCGATGGGTATCATCGTAAAACCGGGCATGTCTCCGAGAATGGTCCTTTTCAAGGGATCCAAAACGGTTGCAAACATCCTTGAGTACGGCTGGGTCACCGCAAACTTTGTCTCGAACTGTTACCTCTACCCGCAGTATGCGTTCTCGGACGTGGCAGCCGACGATCTGGCGGAAGTCTTTGTCGGCGGCATCATGATGCAGCGGCTGCTCGCGGCGGATGCATGGATGGCGTTCCGGACAACCGTTCTGCATGAAACAGAAGAAACCTACTACATCGACCTCCTGCCGGTGGCGTCCGAGTATGTCCGCGAGGAACCGCATCCAGTCAACCGGGGCTTCAACAGCGTCATCGACGCAACCGTACACGCAACGCGGTACGTGTACACAAAAGACGACCGCCTCCGCGACCTCATCGAGTATCATCTGGGCATCGTTGCCAAATGCGGCGGTCCCCGTGAACGCGAGGCGGGAAAACTTCTGCGCGAAATCTGTGGGCTGTAAACGCCCGGCATCACCCCAGCAGCTCAACTTCCATTGCCAGCCGCCATATTTTCTTTTTTGATCGGGCCGACAGATCCGCAATCCGCATCATACGTTCCTCAATGGAGATTACCTTCGACCCCTTCACCAGATTATCCGCATGCGCCACAATCTTCTCCTCAAGTGTCTGCGGCACGCAGTCCAGCGGCAAAAGTCCAAGAAGAGTGCACTCATCCGCGTCCAGACCCGCACCCGTATGTCGGAGCACAATCTGCGTCAGTGCCTCACTCTCGCCCCGCGCACGGCATATCCGTGCCCCTTCCTGCGCATGGGAAATATCATGGGTTACGGACCGTCCCATATCATGCATCATCGACCCCCCCCAGACCAGGGCATCAT
>DALTYF010000267.1 GCA_029986195.1 Methanocorpusculum sp.
CTGCTGCGGCAGGGTATGTTCTGAAGCACCGGAATGATCCTGCTGATGCTGCCGGTACTCCGCTGTTTCCCAAGGTGGACGAGCGTGAGCTGCTCATTATCCTGAAGGCTTCCTGGGCGGTGCAGGAGATCTCTGTGATCGTGCTGCTGTTTGCCGCGTTTAATGCCGGTCCGATTCTTGCACTGCTTGCAGGGGATGTTTCCGGCGCGGTTGTCTCTGCGGTGCGGATCCTGCTGATGGGTCTGCTTGTTGTTCTGGCCCTTGTTTATCTGATCGCCCACACCTACTTTGAACGGAAGGTGTGATCCTTGGGTCTTCAAGGGTTTGGTTTCGGCTGTGATCCGTGCGATGTGCAGAAGTATTTTTCCGGGATTGAAAAGACGGTAAGGCTATTTTCTTTCCTGTCCGAATAATTAGGTGACTACGCTATGGATAACAGAATCCGGGAGTTGCGGGCCGTACGCGGTATGACCCAGCAGGAGCTTGCTGATGCTGTCTCTGTATCCTCCCGGACCATTATCTCTCTGGAAAAAGGGCAGTACAATCCTTCGGTTCTGCTGGCCCACAGGATTGCGTTCATCTTTGGGCTTCCGATTGAGGAGGTGTTTGTTTTTGATGAGGAGGACAATCCGGTGCAGGGGGTTCCATGATTTCGCGTCTGCTGTGTTTTTTTCTTCTTGTCTGCGTGATCACGGTTCCGGTTGCCGGGGTGCTTCCCGCTTCCTTTGATCTGCGTGATGTGCATGCGGTGACTCCTGCACAGTCTCAGGGGGATGCAAATACCTGCTGGGCGTTCGGGGTGACCGGTGCTGCGGAGTCGAATATTGTCCTGAAAGGGTATGCGGATGCAAAGACGGTAAATCTTTCCGAGCGGCATCTTTCGTATTTTACGTACTGCCGGAATCCGATCAGTATTGACGAGGTTGTTCCGGAGCTTGCAGGGCTTCGCGGTGATTATGTGCGGCTGGAGAATGCTACGTATCTTGAGGCGGGTGGGAATGAGATGCTTGCGGCGTTTGCTCTTGCATCGTGGCTCGGGTTTGTGAATGAGTCGGTTGTGCCGTATGCGCCGAGGACCGGTTCTGTTCCGGATCCGTTACTTGCCTGTGCGGCGGATAGTTATCATCTTGTAAACTCGTGGTGGCTGGGTTTTGATGAGCCGGTTCTGATAAAGCGGATGCTGACAGAGTGCGGTGCTGCGTCGGTCGGGTATTTTTCGAATGACACATATTATCGCGATGATACGTTTGCCTATTACTGTGGGGAGGAGACGAAGAGTACGCATTCGGTGAGCCTGATCGGCTGGGATGATACTTTTTCGCGGGACAACTTTGCGGTTGTTCCGCCGGGGGACGGTGCGTGGCTTGTGAAGAACAGCTGGGGTGCGGCGTTCGGGGATGCGGGATGTTTCTGGATTTCGTATTATGATATTTCGCTGGACAACGCGGTGTTTTATGATGTGGTCCCTTCTTGATGCGGATGATCATAATTATCAGTATGACGGCGGGATTCTGCCGACGTCGATGCCGGTGACTGCGGTTGCGGATGATGCAGGGATTACCGTGTCGGCGGCGAATGTTTTTGTTTCGGAAGGGTGGGAACGGTTGTCTGCGGTGTCGTTTTTCACGTTCAATAAAAATGTGTCTTATACGGTGTTTGTTTCAACAGGGGATACGGGGCCTGAAAATACGTTGCGGCGGATGCAGGGCGGGACGGCGAAGTTCTCCGGGTATCATACCGTTGTGCTGGAAGATGATCTGCTGTTGCGGCCGGGTCAGGTGTTTTCGGTTGCGGTGCTGATGTCTGCATCGTCGGATACGGTTGAT
>DALTYF010000268.1 GCA_029986195.1 Methanocorpusculum sp.
ATCACCGAGGATCGGAAGAACGATCCGTTTATTATGTCCCAGAACCGGATCAAAAACAAAAAGGTCTGCGTGATCGGCCATTTCCCCCATCTGGAACAGCTGTTTGCCCCGGTCTGTGATCTTTCGATCATCGAGATGCCGCCGGGCACAGACGATTATCCGGAGCCTGCGAGCGATTATCTTGTACCGGAAGCAGATTTTGTGTTCATCACCTGCGCAAGTATTGTGTACAAGACCCTGCCGCGCTACCTGAAACTCGCGGAGAATGCGGAGAATGTGATCATTGTGGGCCCGTCAACACCACTCGCCCCGGCATTCTTCGACTTCGGTGTCGATGACCTCTCCTCGTTTGTGATCCGCGACGGCGACCATGCGAAACGGATCGCCCAGGGACTGGACATGGACCGGATTTATGCGACCGGACAGAAGGTCAGCTGGAAAAAGCCGGCTGTGGAAAAATAATTTTTTTTAGATATTTTTTCTGAGGATCAGAAGTGCCAAAGCCCCCCCGGCCAGCGTAAGAACACTGCCGAACCCGGGAGCTTTCGGGATTGCAGCCGCCGGACTTTCGGCAGACTCCGGGTACAGGACTGCGACGAGTTCATCGAAGGCATCAACAATGCGGGGGCCGCCGCGATCAAAGGTATCGGAGTCCATGACATAGATGCGGTTGTTCTTCACGGCGGTCAGGGATGACAGACGCGAATCGGTCATGAACGACTGCTTGAGAAGGTTTTCTCCTTTCTCCCCCATGCCGGCACCCGAATCAACGAGAATCACATCCGGATCGGTAGTCAGCAGGTGTTCAAGGTTGATGATGCCCCAGCCATCCACCGCGGGGAAGGCATTCGTTCCTCCGGCAAGCGTGATAAGTTCATCCTGAAACGTGTGGATGCCGGAGACCCAGTACGGATCGGTACTCATGAGATGGGTAACGGTCAGCGTTTCTGTTCCGGCAGTTTTCACTTTTTCCGCTGCGGCGCGAAATCGCTGCTGCATGGAGGCAATGAGTTCCCCGGCAGCGGCAGAGGTTCCGGTTGCCTCGCCCACGCGGCGGATGGAACTGAACGTTCCGTCAACACTGTCCGGATTTAAGCAGAGAACGGTGTACCCGAGTTTCCGGAGATGAGCGATATTATCCTCGCCGTTCATGGCGTTTGCAAGGATGAGATCCGGATTTAGGGCAACGATCTTTTCGACGTTTGGGGAGGATACCCCGCCGATGAGGATTCTGGTCTGCGCCTCGGCAGGATAGTTGCAGTACTCGGTGACGCCGGCAACTTTGTCGCCAAGACCGAGAGCAAACAGAATTTCCGTGTTGGACGGGCCAAGGGATACGATGGTCTGCGGAGCGGCTGAGATCTCCGCGGTATAGCCGTAGTCGTCAGTGATGGTTACCGGCGTCCACTCAGCGGCCGCGGCGGTACCGCAGAGGAGAGCAAGGAGGAGGAGGACAGGGAGAAGATGTTTCATTACAACACATTCATTTCATTTGCATTATATTCAATTATTCTGTTCATGGGACGGCGATCTCTCCCGAGGAGATCGGGCTGCCGGTCCGGAGATCGTAGAACCGGTAGGTCAGATGACTGCCGGAGGAGACGTTGAAGGAGTCCCACCGCAGCACGTTTTCCTCATCGGACTGAATATAGAACCGGTCTCCAAGCGAAATGGTTGCAAGACCCGAATAACTTTTCAGATGTGACGAGCCGCGAAGGGTTATGTACTGCGACGGGTACTCGCGGATGCCGAGACGGAGTTCAACCTGATCCAGAACAAAGGCATCGCCTGCAATGTTTTCAAACGTGACGTTTTTGCCGCT
>DALTYF010000269.1 GCA_029986195.1 Methanocorpusculum sp.
GATGGCGGCACGGGTTGACAAGCTTCCGGTCGGTCTGAGTGCGCTGCCGGAGATTCTTGCCGGAAGAGAGGGTTCTTCGGTGCCGACGGCAAACCCGGAGGAGTCCTTTGCCCTGTTCCGCGATCGGTACGACGCCCTTGCCGCGATGATGCGGCCCCGTGTCAGCCCGGTTCCGATTGAAGCACTGGTGAAACAGAACAGCCGCTTTGCCGACACCGATATTGGTGCTATCGGTATGGTGGTTGAGAGTTCGACGAGTGCGAAGGGTCACCGGATTGTGGAGATCGAGGATCCGACCGGGACCATTAAGGTGCTGTTCAACAAAAACCGCGAAGGATTTGATGAGGCGGAAAAGATCATTCCCGATGAGGTTATCGGTGTTCGCGGAAAACTTGCCCGTGATACGGGCGGCGGGGGAGGGATGATATTTTCTGATACGCTGTTCCGGCCGGAGATTCCGCTGACCCACACCATCTCCCCGTCCAAAGAGCCGGGGCGGGCTGTTCTCATCTCGGATGTGCATGTGGGAAGCGATACGTTTCTTCCGGATGCCTGGGATCGGTTTGCTTCGTGGCTGGAAGCAACACCCGAGGTCAAGTATCTGCTGATCGCAGGAGATGTGGTGGACGGTATCGGGGTGTATCCGAATCAGGACAAGGAACTGCACATCAAAACGATTTACGAACAGTACGATGCGGTCGGCGAGATGCTCTCGGCCCTGCCTTCGCATCTGCAGATTGTTCTTTCCCCCGGCAACCACGATGCGGTGCGGGCCGCAGAGCCGCAGCCGGTTCTCCCCGAAGAGTTCCGGACGCAGTTCCCGGGCAATGTGACGTTTGTGGAGAACCCTTCGGTGGTGAACATTCAGTCGGTGAGCGTTCTGATGTATCACGGGCGCAGCATTGATGATCTGATCAAGTTTATTCCGGGAGCAAGTTATGAGCATCCGGGAGAGATCATGGAGGCGATGCTGAAACGCCGTCACCTGGGGCCCATCTATGGTCAGAGGACGCCGCTGCTCTCAACACCCATGGATCATCTGGTGATCCGTGATGTTCCGGACATTTTGCAGACCGGGCATGTGCATATCAGTGACGTCATCAGTTACCGCGGCGTGCTTGGCGTGAACGCCGGAACCTGGCAGTCCCAGACTTCTTTCCAGAAGCAGATGAATATTACGCCGACCCCTGCCGAGGCGGTTGTGGTGGATCTGGCGACGATGGGGTATGAAAAGTTCTGCTTTTTGAAGTGAGAGGTTCAGCAGTACTCGTACGTCTCCCGGAGATTTTGTTCCGTCTCAGTTTTCCTCTTTTGAAATCCCGGTGCCATGTTTCCAGTCCGCGGTGCCGAAGATACCACTCAACCGTACACTTCCGAAAGGAAAAAGCCAGAGGAGAGATTTTTCCCAGAACAACTGAGCCACACCGGATACTTCTCTTTCCGGAAGTCCATCCCGGCTTCTGTATCCCAGGCCCGTTATTTTTTTTAATCTTTCCCGCTCACGTGCAAGCCCTTTCCCTCCTCCTGCGCGCCGTCCGTTCGTCAATAATCGAAACCCTTTCGTACGACCTTCTTCCTGTCAACACCGGAAACTCTTTTTGCACTAGTATTATTAGGTAGTCTGTCCTGTACTATAGAGAGAAACCAAACTGGGTATCCGGAGGTTTTTGATTCGTATGGATCTGATCTATCTCGCTCCAATATGTGCCGTAATCGGCCTTCTCTTCGCCCTCTACTCTTACTCTGTGGTAAAGAAAGAGGGGACCGGCGATGAGAAGATGCAGAAGATCGCTGCAGCCATTCAC
>DALTYF010000037.1 GCA_029986195.1 Methanocorpusculum sp.
ACCACCACGAAAACCTCGAGAGAATCGAGCGGCTGGATCGCAAACTCGCAGATCTCGGCATCAAAATCCGCAAAGACGAAGATTCCCGCAAAGTTACCGGTGAGGTCTTTGATGAAACCACGCTTCTCGCCCTCTACAAACTGGTGAACAAAAAAGTCATCAGCTCAATCGGAGGCTCCATCTCCACCGGAAAAGAAGCAAACGTCTTCATCGCCGGACGCACCGGCGAAACCGGTGAGGAAACCGGTGCCGCAGTCAAAATCTACCGTCTGCGTACCGGCAACTTCACCACCATGAGCGAGTACATTCTGGGCGACCCCCGGTTTTCCAACATCAGGCGCACACACAAAGACATCATTTTTGCCTGGACCAAAAAGGAGTACAGCAATCTCGCCCGCACCAGAGAAGCAGGTATTCCCTGCCCCGAACCGCTTGCCTTTGACAGAAACATTCTGATCATGGAATTTTTGGGAGAAGACGGCATCCCGTATCCACAGATGCGCCAGAAACTCCCGAAAAGCCCCGAAGAAACCTATCAGGATGCAGTCGGCCTCATTCGCGATCTGTATCAGAAAGCCAGACTTGTACACGGAGATCTCTCCGAGTACAACATCCTCACAGGGGCGGACGGCCTCATTCTGATCGACATGGCCCAGGCAGTAACGCCGGAACACCCGAAGGCCTACAACTTTCTGTTCCGCGACATTAGAAACATTAACAGATTTTTTGCACCAAAATGCAAAACAACCGACGAACATGACGTATTCCGCAACATAGTCGGAGAAGAATTTTTCGAGATATAACATGACCCAGGAAGTAAAAATCCCCAACGACCGTATCGGCGCAATCATCGGAAAGCACGGCGAAATCCGCAAGAATCTGGAAAAACTGCTTGAAGTAACCCTCGAAGTGGACAGCCACGACGGCCTGGTCACCATCACCAACGAAGAGGACGCACTTGCCGAGATCCGATCGATGGAGATCATCAAAGCAATCGGTCGCGGATTTTCCCCGGAACGCGCCAGAAAACTTCTCGAAGATGACGATATGGTACTGGACCTGATCGACATCTCCGATGATGCCGACACGCCGCAGAAGCTTTCCCGCGTCCGCGGAAGAATCATCGGCCGTGATGGAAAAGCCCGCGAACAGATCGAGAACATGACCGGCACCTACATCTCGGTGTACGGAAAAACCATCGGCATTATCGGTCTTCCCGACCAGGTGAACGACGCCCACACCGCGGTTCTCATGCTGATCAGCGGCTCGGATCACAACACTGTCTTCAACTTCCTTGACCGCAAGAAAAAGGAAGCCAAGATGAATGTGATAAGCTACTACTACTGAGACAACAACGGGCAGTCCCATGCGTCTCTACCATTCACAATCTTTATTTACAAACAGAGTTTCTCCATAGTTCCACTCGAAACAAAGGGGTTCATATACCGGATCGGCCATTCCATGAAAATAGACTCACTGCCTCTCCCAATTTCGTTGCGCACGAAGTATTCGGCTTTGGGCATCACCGAACTCTACCCGCCGCAGGCGGAATGCGTAGATGCAGGCCTGTTCGACCGAAAAAACCTCCTTGTGGCGATTCCGACCGCATCCGGCAAGACTCTTGTTGCCGAAATGGCGATGCAGAAGGAGATCGCAGACGGAGGCAAGTGTCTCTATATTGTTCCCCTCAAAGCACTTGCCGCGGAAAAATATGAGGATTTTTCCGGAAAAGAGGTGAAGGTCGGGATCGCGACGGGAGATCCCGATCAGCGCGACGAGTATCTGGGCCGCTATGACATTATTGTGGCAACATCGGAGAAGACGGACTCTCTGCTGCGGAACCGATCGGAGTGGCTGAAACGGGTTTCACTCCTCGTGGTGGACGAAATTCATCTGATCGGCGATCCATCCCGCGGCGCGACACTGGAGATGGTGATCGCAAAACTGCGGTACCAGAATCCCGCCATGCAGATCATCGGCCTTTCGGCGACGATGGGAAATCCGGAGGGACTCGCGAAGTGGCTGAACGCGAACCTCATCACGAGCGAATGGCGGCCGGTGGATCTCCGGGAAGGCGTGTACCACAACGGGGCGATTCACTTCCACGGCGCGGAACGGATCGTGCCGACGCAAAAGAAGGACGATGATCTGAATCTTCTGCTGGACACCGTCGGGGAGGGAGGACAGTGTCTGGTGTTCGTATCCTCGCGACGGTCGGCGGAGGCGTACGCAAAGCGCGCCGCGGTTGTTCTGAAAAAAAAATCAGCAGAGCTTGATGGTTATGCAGACAGAATCGCAAAAGCAGATGCAACACCGTCCGGAAAAGTACTGGCGAACGCGGTGAGAAACGGCGCGGCATTTCACCACGCGGGCCTGCCGCGGGCAGCCCGCGAAGCAGTGGAGGAGGGATTCCGCAAAGGTGACATTCAGGTGATCGCCTCAACCCCGACGCTCGCCGCAGGCCTGAATCTTCCTGCGCGCCGCGTGATCATCCGCGACTACCAGCGGTATGAGGCAGGTATCGGCATGAACCCGATTCCGGTGATGGAGTACCGGCAGATGGCCGGGCGCGCAGGAAGGCCGAGGCTCGATCCCTACGGCGAAGCGGTTTTGATCGCCAAAGACCGCGATGCGGTTGACCGGCTGTTTGAGGAGTTCATCGACGCACCGGCGGAGAACATTTCGTCCCAGTGCCAGAAGGAAAACGAGCTGCGGAACCATCTGCTGGCGCTGATCGCAACCGGATTTGCGTCCACACGTGCGGAAGTCGAAGGGTTCATGGAGAAGTCCTTCTACGCAAGCCAGAAGGCAACGCACAGGAGACTTGACCAAAACATCAGGAAAGCTCTTGCGTATCTGGTACAGAGCGGGATGATCACCGAAGAGGCGGACGGTGAGCTGTGGGGAACGCAGTTCGGTGTTCTTGCCTCCCGTCTGTATCTCGATCCGGAGACGGCATCGCTTCTCCGCGAGACGCTGGAGAAGCAGGAGACCTTTTCGGCGTTCGGGATGCTGCATCTTTTGTGCATGACGCCGGATATGTTCCGGTTTTATCTGAAGGCATCCGACGAACAGCTGGTGGATCAGGTGTTCTCGGAACGCGGCGATGAGTTGTGGTGTGAGGAGCTGTCCGAGGAGTTCTTCGCCGCGGTGAAGACGGCGCTGGTTGCGGAGGCCTGGTGCGAGGAGGTGCCGGAGGATATGATCTGCGAGAACTTCGGCGTGGGTGCAGGGGATATTCATGCGGTGGTGGAAAATCTCCGCTGGCTGATGCATGCGGCAGGGAGGATCACGCATGAGTTTGCACCGCGGTTTGATTCTGAGGTGCGGAATCTTGAGATCCGGATCGAGAACGGAGTGAAAGAGGAACTGCTGCCGCTGATCGCACTGCGCGGCATCGGCCGCATTCGTGCCCGGCGGCTGTTTGACCGCGGGATTACGACACCCGAGGCGCTGCTCTCGGCAGATGCCCGTGAGGTGGTGTCGATTCTTGGAAACGTTCTTGCCAAAAGCGTTTTGGAGCAGGCGGCGAAGAAGACGGGAAAGACAGCCGAGTTTACCTCTCTTCCGGAGGAAGAGAGGAGCGAAGCAGTCCCTGCCGCGGCTCCGGCAGAACCGAAGCCGCAGAAAACCCTGTTTGATTTCGGGGAGTAGATGGATGATGGAACAGTCCCTTACAATCTATGAGGCCAAAGCCGCGGTCAGTGATACAGCGGCAGTCCTCGCACAGGTCAATGCGATTGCAAAAAAAACCGCATCGACTATTGTACTGTTTGATGCAGAAAAAGTTGCAGGGCCAAATCACATCCGTTCCGCAGTCCTGCATGCGGAGCGATCATGTGCCTGCGGAAAACCGGTCGCCCGGACACGTGCAATGGAGATTCTGCTGTATGCTTCCGGCCAGCGGCAGTGTGCGCTTGCGCCGCGGTTCGGTCTGCATGCAGGAGAAAATGTACTGTTTGTGGTAATTCTCGGCGGAGATGCAGCGGCGACGCGGAAGCTGCTGAACGAAATTGTTTTGCCGGAGGAACACGGAGTGCGTGCATCCCGGACGGTACTGATGGAGGAGTTCGGGATCACCGAAGAAGAGCTGGCGGTCGTCGGAGAAGACCGCATCAGCGAGCTGGTGATCGAACGGGTTGCCCTGATGGATGCGTACAAATAAATTCAGAGATACTTTTCCATCACATAATCATCCATCACAAATCCGTGCCCGATCTCGGTCACCAGCTCCCGGGCACGGACAAAACCGAGTTTTTCATACACCGCAAGGGAAGAGAGATTATTTTTGTTGACCGTCAGATAGATCATGGTAAGCCCGCGCTCTCTGGCAAGTGATGCGATAAACTCTATGGTACTGCGGGAAAAACCCCGGCCGCGGAAACTCTTTCTGATATAAATTTTTGAAAGAAACATCGCATGATTCCCAGGCTCAGGATGAACAGCAGTGTAGCCGATCCGATCGCGGAACCCGACTGCAGAAGATAATACTGGTACCCGTCCTCCGTGATCTGGCGACGAACTGCTTCAGCAGACTGAAACGTTTTGATCATGTACACAGTCTGCGCCGCGCCGATGATCGGCGGAAAATGTTCGGTCCAGATTTCCGTGGCAAGTTCTGCCACAGCAGTAATATCCTCAGCCGTTTCAACCGGAAGGAGGGAGAGAGATGCCATGATCACTGACCTGCATGTGTGAGGATATGGCGGATCTCCGGAACGATGATCTCCTCTGCTGCAAGCTTCACCGCTTTGGGGGAACCCGGTATGCAGAAGATCACACGACCGTTTGTGATTCCTGCAGTTGCACGGGAAAGAATGACGGAGTTTCCTACCTGCTCATAACTTTTCATCCGGAACAGTTCGCCAAACCCGTCCATCGTCTTCTGGAACAGCGGTGCTACCGCTTCAATAGTACAGTCATCATGTGTAAGACCCGTTCCCCCATTTACTACAACACAGTTCGCAGTTTGCAATGCTTCCAGAACCGCAGTCCGGATTGCAGAGACGTCATCTTTGACGATTACAAGGGACACAACCGGGATGCCTGCCGCAGTAAATGCATCACGGATAATCTGTCCGCTCAAATCTGTTTTCTCTGTCCGGGTTGTGGACACAGTGATAACAGCGGCTTGTATGGAAATATCCTTTCGGTGTTCGGATGGCATGAAAACTATGTAGGTATTCCTTGGTATTATGCGATTCGCAACAGGATATGTTCGGTGAAATGAGTTAACCAGTTGGAAAAAATGAAAAATAGATGTGATGTGACAATTTTTTATCAGAATTTTTTGACTCTTCCCCAGAAACACCCCACCCCTTTATTTCGAGTGGAACTCATGAAAGGTATCTTTCCAAAAATGATACCTTCCTGTCTGGTCATACTATTCATAAGTAACTCTACTTCTCATAATATAAAACTTTTTCTTTTGAAACATTGTAAAAAATTTTTGTTGATTATAAAAAATAAAAAAATTATTTGTGAACGAAGGGAGAATCTCCAGCAGATTTCGGGAATCCGCAGTATTTTTCGGAAATACCTGAATCGGTTTCCACTCGAAATGAAGGGGTGGGGGACTGTATATAGAATCTATGATGTCCTCTAGAAATTCTGGTCACTCTCTTGACATATTCATACTCTCTTTACCCCTTCAACAGGATGCTCTCATAAAGGTAATCTCCAATGGAAAAAGCGGTGTATTAATAGGAAAAGAAGCGTATTCTAATCTACAGATCTGATAGCCCATGCCTGACGAACCTTTCAAATCCACCGGTCTTTTCAAAAAATACACCGTACAAAATAAAATATTTCAGAACCGTGAGGTTCTCCGCCACAGTTACAGTCCCCGCGAACTCCCGCACCGGGTGGATCAGATCGATTCCATTGCCGTGATTCTTGCCCCTGCCCTTCAGGGTGCAACCCCTTCCAATATTCTCATCTACGGCAAGACCGGCACCGGAAAAACAGCAACTGTTAAGTTTGTCGGATCCGAACTGGAGAATGAAAGCTCCGAGTTTTCCCCCTGCCGCATGGTACATCTCAACTGTGAGACCATCGATACCCAGTACCGCGTGCTTGCCCAGATTGCAAACCATATCAGCGGCCATGATCTCAAACCAAGTGACCGCGCCAAGAACACCATCCCTGCAACCGGCTGGCACACCGATCAGGTGTACTCTGAGCTCAAGAACGTTCTTGAACAGGCCGGCGGCCTGCAGATCATCGTGCTTGACGAAATCGACAAGCTCGTCAAAAAAAGCGGTGACGATACGCTCTACAACTTAACGAGAATTAACAGCGACCTCAAAAATGCCCGGGTCAGCATTATCGGCATCTCCAACGATCTTACCTTTAGGGACTTCCTGGACCCTCGTGTCCTGTCCTCCCTCTCCGAAGAAGAACTGGTGTTTCCCCCGTACGATGCCGTTCAGCTGCAGGACATTCTGCACCAGCGTGCCGAGATGGCTTTCCTTCCGGACGCCGTCAGTGAAGATGTCATTGCTCTTTGTGCGGCACTCGCCGCACAGGAGCATGGTGACGCCCGGCGTGCACTCGATCTTCTCCGCGTCTCCGGCGAACTTGCCGAACGTGAGTCCTCGGACAAAGTCCTTGAGGTCCATGTCCGCCGCGCCCAGGAAAACATCGAGACCGATACCATGAGCGAGTGTGTCCAGACCCTTCCGCGTCAGGGAAAGATGGTACTCTGTGCCATGCTCCTCGTCTCCTCTTCGGGCCAGAAGGTGTTCACCAGCGGCAGCGTCATCAACATTTACCGCGAGCTTGCACGGGAACTTGATGTCGAACCCTTAACCCACCGGCGGGTTTCGGATCTCATCAACGAGCTGAACATGCTCGGTATCGTGACCGCCCGCGTCGTCTCGCATGGCCGTCACGGCCGGGCAACAGAAATCTATTTCAACAGTCCCACTAATCAGATACGTACAGTAGTAATGAACGATCCAAGTCTCCGGGAGTGCAGCATCTTACAGCCGCTCCTCTGAGACCTCTGCATCACACAGGTGAAAAAATCATGGACGAAAAGGATACAGTAATCCTTCGGGAACTGCAAAAGAACAGCCGTATCGCCGCAGGCGATATTGCTGTCATGCTGGAGGTTGATGAACGTGAAGTTGAGAACCGTATCGCAGCACTCCACGCAGCAGGTGTTCTCCGGCGCTGCACTGCGGTCATTGACTACAGTGCAGCGGGAGTTGACGAGGTGGCTGTTATTCTGTCCCTCAAAATTACTCCCGAACGCGGACTCGGCTATGACGGCATCGCCGCGCAGATTGCCCGGTTCCCGCAGGTGGAGTCTATTCTTCTCCTGACCGGAACGTATGATCTGCAGGTCATCATCCGCGGCCAGTCCATGGCCGAGGTTTCCCGGTTTGTTGCCGAGCAGATCGCGTCCATCGAAGGCGTCCGCGAAACGATGACGCAGATTGTGATGCGGACATACAAAGAGCAGGGAGTTGAGATGTCGCGGCCCGGAAGCCGTGACCGTCAGCTCATCACGTTCTAAGGCGGGGGATCATGCGAAGTTTTGTATCACGCATGGCCGCGGAGATTCCTCCGTCGGGCATCCGGAAATTTTTTGATCTGCTGTTCACCATGGACAATGTGATCAGTCTCGGCGTCGGCGAACCTGATTTTGATACCCCGTGGAACGTTTCGCAGGCTGCGATTGCA
>DALTYF010000038.1 GCA_029986195.1 Methanocorpusculum sp.
CTTCTGATCCGGCGCTTGTGCCGTTTTACCGGATACTGCTGTCGGAACTCCGAACATCCGCTCGTCCCAAAACTACGACGATGATACGTATCTTGAACTGATTGCCGCGTTTGTGCAGTCGATCCCGTATGATACGGAAAAGGTGGCTGCAATCGATCGTGCACCGCGGTTTCCGGTGGAGACGGTGGTGGACGGCAGGGGCATATGCAGCGACAAGTCACTGCTGCTTGCAGGACTTCTTGCCCATGAGGGATACGCGGCAGCGGTTCTGCATTTTACCCCGGAGAACCATCTTGCAGTCGGGATTCCCGTACCGGACGGATACGATTTTCGCGGCTGCGGGTGTGCGGTGATGGAGTCAACGGCTCTCGGGTATGTGGGAGATGCCGGGGGCACGTTTCCGTCAGGTAACGGAGGGGTCAGAACGCTTGCATCCCGTCCGAAAGTATTCTTTGTGGGACACGGCTCGAAACGGTACGGAAGTATTGCCGAGGTGTCCAGAATTCTTTCGGTCCGCTCCGGTCTGCAGGAGAAGCTTGCGGAAGACGGTTCGCTTGTACGGGAGATCCGATCCGCTGAAGAGACGATCTCCCGCATCAGAGAAGAGTTATCGGCATCGCGCACCCGGCTTGAGGTGCTTGAGGCGGAGACGGCAGAACTTTCGAAAGATTCGAAGGCCTTTGCTGCGGCATATGCGGTGTACAAAAAAACGGTTGAGGACCATAATGCCGGGGTTGCCCTGCTTGCCGGAAAAATCCGGCGCTACAATCAGCTTGCCGATGAGTACAACCGGTTTGCCGAAGCACTCGCATTTCTTCAGCACAACCGCCTGGACCGGCCTGCGGTCTTTGCACGGATACGATATCTGCGGATCTGAAATGACATCAACCGTTCAAAAAATTATGCCTGTTCCGCCGCGGACTCTGCCGCAGGCGAGGCATGGGTCACTTTCAGTGCAGTGTAGTATGCCATGTTGTTGATGCAGCCGGGGTCAGGTCCCAGCGGTTTGCCGAAGTAGCCGTAGGCACGTGCCCGGCATCCGCCGCAGTGATAGCGGTACTCGCAGGAACCGCAGGAGCCTTCGGTTTTGTCCTTGTTTCTGAGATCGGTGAACAGGGGGTCATGTTTCCACAGTTCTTCCAGATCGCTTGTGCGTACATTTCCCACGGTTTTGGGGAAGAACACGCACGGATCGATGTCTCCGTTCGCCCGGATTGCCATGTAGAACCTGCCTGCACCGCATCCGCCCACAAACTCCGTCAGACCGAACAGAGTTTCACTGACCTCCTGATTGCAGAAGTGCGTCGGTACCATTACCTGACCGCAGGCCGGGGACTGCTGCAGGGCAACCCGCGCAAACTGCGGTGCGGTGGTCAGCACCTGACAGCCCGAGGTTCTGTTCTTCTCATAGAGCATATGTAAGAGTTCCTCGCGTTCCTGCGGACTGAGATCCTTTTCCATCATGTCCTGTCCCCTTCCCGTTGGCACAAAGTTGTAGGCCATCACCCAGTTGACACCGAGATCACTGCAGAGATCGATGATCTTCGGGATCTGATCATAGTTTTCCTTTGTTGCGGTCGTGGAGATGTTGACAAAAAATCCTGCGGCAACAGCATTTTTTACCCCTTCGATTGTCCGATCAAATGCTCCCGGAATTCCGCGGAACTCATCATGCGTCTTTGCATCCGCTCCGTCGATACTGATCTGCACATACTCGGCACCTGCTTTGCGGAGTTCTTCGGCACGCTTGGGAGTGATCAGCGTCCCGTTCGTCGCAAGGGCAACATAGATTCCCTGATCCCGTGCATGACTGATGAGCTGCAGAATGTCCGGACGTGAGAGTGGTTCACCGCCGGAGAAAGCAATCACGGCAACACCGAGTTTTGCCAGACGATCGATCAGGTCCAGTGCTTCTTCGGTGGTCAGTTCATCGTCAAGTGCCTTCCCGGCGGATGCGTAGCAGTGGCGGCAGCGGAGATTACACTGATGAGTAACGTCCCAGACTACCTGGAACGGTGCTCCCGGAACAAACGGGCGGCGGACACCAAACTCTGCGATACCTTTCATCACCGATACAAGGCCTTTGCGCCAGTAGGCATTCCGGAACGTCTTTTTGATCTCCTCTTCGGAAACACCAAAGCTGCGTGCCCCTGTCCGGATAATGAAGGCCGTCTCACGGGATGCCCTGCGGCATTTCGGGCATACGTCATCCCGTAATCCCAGATACTGTTCAAGGGCGATTTCCAGACGGTTTCCTCCGCACTCTTCACATTCTTGACTCATTCCGGCGATGATCCGCCGCGACAGGGGGTTCCCTAGTAAGACATTGAGAATATTGATGCTTGTCTCTGTTTCCATATCAATCACTATTACAGGAAACATCGGTTTCGCAGTAATAAATATCGATGGAAGGTGACAAAAACCGGAGAAACAAATGTATTTATGAGATATTTTTCGGCAAGATGTATCACTTATCAATATTTGGAAGGCGACAAAAAAGGAAGGCAGACAGTACCGGTACAACCGGATCCCAAAAAAAAGTTCACGGGGCAAGTCCGGTCTTCACAAACCGGGCAAGCAGTGCATCCATCTGAATATCCGCATCCGCACCTTCGCTTAAGCGGAAGTCGGTTTCACCGAGGTGATCGATCAGCGAGACCTTCAGTTTGCGATCCAGTGATGCCGAGGTGGAGATTGTCCGGTACATCTGGTTGAGCAGTTCGTTTGGTGCAATGCCGCGATCATACATCAGCGTCCGCAGTGTCCTCTCCGCCGTTTCAAAGTCGCCGGAAAGTGCGACCGATACAAGATCTTCGATCTCCTCAGGTTTTGCGTTTGAGGTGATCGCATAGACGTTCTCCGCGGTCACGACATCGGACACAATTGCCGCGCCCTGTAAGGCGTTGATTGCCTTTCGCATATCTCCCTGGGCAATATAGGTGATTGCCGCATACGCATTTTCCTCAATGGTGATGCCTTCCGTTTCCGCAATGCGTCGCATTTCCTCCGTGATCGCCGCATCGTCCAGCGGCCGGAACCGGTAGATGGCACAGCGGCTCTGAATCGGGTCGATGATCTTTGATGAGTAGTTGCAGGAGAGAATAAACCTGCAGGTCTCTGCATAGTTTTCCATCGTCCGGCGGAGTGCTGCCTGCGCATCCTGGGTCAGTGCATCCGCCTCATCCAGAAACAGAATCTTAAACGTCGCATCGCCGAGAGGCGACGTCCGGGCGAACTGTTTGATCTGGTTGCGGACCACATCGATACCGCGTTCATCGGAAGCGTTCAGTTCACGGAAGTTCATGCTCCAGGTATCGCCGAACATTTCACGCGCCAGCGCAACCGCGCAGGTTGTCTTGCCAACGCCCGCAGACCCGGTAAACAGCAGATGGGGAAGGGCCCTGCTCTTTACGTACGACTGCAGCCGCTCGACGATCTCCCGCTGTCCGGCAACCTCCGAGAGGTTGCGCGGACGATATTTTTCTATCCAGATGCCGGGGGACTCCATAGTACCTATCCTTTTGGGCGTACTACGGAATAATTTCTTGTATTGGCGTTCCCAAACAAACTTACCGCCAAAATACCAATAGTACAGAAATTATGGAACTGCCGAATCACCATCCTCCCTCGCGAATGCCTGCTGCCGCATGCCTTACCGCATGGGAACTGACCGGCGGAAACCTCTTGGCAGTTTCCGGCGGAGGGTTTCGCACGCCCTACGGCACGTTCTCTGACACCATCTTCTTTGTAGGGACACTGACCGAGAAGATTCTGAGAAACAACCAGCCGATATCCCTCCGTGTAAGCGATCCGACCGGCGTACTCACTCTTTCCCTCCCCCCGCAGAATACCGCCCTTATCCGTGCGGCTGACGCATTCGATACTCCCGGCTTTGTAGCGGTCACTGCAACCGTGAAACTCCGGGCCTATGCCGGAAAAACCTACCTCGAACTGCTGCCCGACATCCTCACCCCCGCAGACCGGAAAACACGGGACGCATGGCTGTGCTGTGCAGCAGCAGGCGCAGTTGCGCGCATCACTGCACTTCCCCCCTCCCCCGGACGAAAGGAGTTTGCAGACATTCTCGCAAACGCCCTTGCCAATGTCCGGGACGAAGAACCAGTCCCCGTCCCGGCGCCGGCATCTCCGTCCGCGGTCACGGACGTTCAGCTGCTTGCCGTCATCACCGAACTTTCCGGGAAAAAAGGAGCACCAATAGCTGACGTCATCGCCCGTGCGGGAACGCTCGGCATGACCGAAACCGACTGCAAGGCTGCCCTTGCCCGCCTGATGGAGGAGGGCGAGTGCTACACTCCGACCACCGAACTCATCAAAGTTGCCTGAACGCAAATGTCAATAACCCCGGAATTCTATCCTGCCGGACCGGCTGTCCTCATCGAACGAAACGACCGGACGCTGGTCATCGCCGATCCCCACTTCGGCGTCGAAGCCGACCTGCACCGCCGCGGTCTCCACTTTCAGAGCGGAACCGCGTCCCGGCTCTCCCGGCTTCTGGCAATCATTGAGGAAAGCGATCCCGACTACCTTGTTGTCTTAGGCGATCTCAAACACATGATCCCCTACGTAACCTATCAGGAGAAAAACGAAGTCCCGGTAGTCCTCAAAAAAATCCGGGATCAGACCGAGTTCCGGCTTGCCCCCGGCAACCATGACACGGGCCTGGAAAAATATCTTCTGAACGACGAACTGCTTCCCGCAAACGGAGCTGTCATCGACGGATGCGGCTACATGCACGGCCACACCATCCCCGCGCCCGAACTTGCCGGAAAACTCATCCTCTGCGGTCATCATCACCCGGTTGTCAACATCTACGATGAGGTAGGCTGTTCGCTCCGCGGCACACCCGGCTACCTCCTTGCAGAGATCGATGGCGCCGCAGTTGATCTTCCGGAAACAATCGCTGCAACCCGCGTACTTCTCGTCCCTACCTTCTATGAACTTGCCGGCGGTCTTGACGTTCGGCTGATTCCGGGAAACAAAATCTCCCCGATTGCAAAAGCGATCAAAACCGACACCGCCGAGGTGTTTCTCAAAGACGGCACCTACGTTGACACCTGGGCCAACCTCACTCCCGACCCGGAGGATGCATGACAGCAGCCATTGAAGAACTGCGGGAAAGTCTGCACCCGAAGATTCGGGAAGCCCTGGACAAGCGGGGCTTTGACGAGTTCTCCGAGATTCAGATGCGTGCGGTTCCCAAACTCATCCGCGGCGACAACGCGATTCTCATCGCCCCGACCGGAACCGGGAAAACCGAAAGCGCACTGCTTCCTATCTTTCACCGGATGCTTACCGAACCGCACTCGCCCGGATTTACCACGCTCTACATCACGCCTCTTCGTTCCCTCAACCGCGACATGATGAACCGGCTTGAGTGGTGGGGCAAGGAACTCGGGCTTCGCATCTCCGTCCGTCACGGAGACACCACGCAGACCGACCGCCGCAAACAGGCAACGCATCCGCCCGATCTGCTGATAACGACCCCTGAAAGCCTGCAGGCCATGATGATGGGCAAGGTTCTCCGCAAACATCTCGCCGGCGTCCGCTTCATTGTCATCGATGAAATCCATGAACTCGCCGGTTCCAAACGCGGCGCACAGCTGTCTGTCGGACTGGAACGGATTGTGGAACTCTCCGGTGAAGTCCAGCGTATCGGCATCTCCGCAACCGTCGGGAACCCAGACGTCATCGGACAGTTCCTCTGCGGCAAACGTCCCTACACCATCGTGCAGGTACCGGTCGCAAAGACACTCGACCTCACCGTCCGGTTTGCTGGGGAATCGTTTGCAGACCAGACGAAACTGATCGAGAAGTGCATCGACTCCCACACCTCAACCCTCGTCTTCACCAACACACGCAGCGTCGCCGAGGCCATCGGTCATGCTCTGCGGGAACGCGGTGACATCGATGTGCATCACGGTTCGCTCTCCCGCGAGATGCGGGTGGACGCAGAAGACCGGTTCCGTGCAGGCCTCACGCGGGGAATGATCAGTACCTCCTCCATGGAGCTTGGCATTGATATCGGCCAGATCGATCACGTCGTACAGTTCAACTCGCCGCGCGAAGTCGCCCGGCTGATCCAGCGGACCGGCCGTGCCGGACACCAGCTGCACGCAACCTCAAAGGGAACCGTTCTTGCAACCGGCTTTGACGACTGTATTGAGTCGATGGTGATCGTCAGAAAAGCCATGGAGAACGAACCGGAGAATGTCCGCCCGCACATCAATGCAAGCGATGTCATCGCAAACCAGATAGCTGCGCTCGCAGTCGAGCGCGGTGAAGTTGCAATCCGGAAGATCGAAGAGATATTCTCCCGCAGTTACTGTTTCGCAGACGCCGGCCCCCTGATCCGCGAGGTCATTGCCCAGATGGAAAAACACTATCTCATCCGGACCGAAGGCGACATGGTTATCACCAAGGCACGCGCCCGCCGGTACCTCTCACTGAATCTTTCGATGATTGCGGATGAGAAGAAGAGTGTCGTCTTTGATGTGGTATCCCGCAAACCCGTCGGCACGCTGGACGAGTCGTTTGTGATCAGCTGGATCTCTTCAGGCGCAGTGTTTGTTGCCCGCGGCCAGATGTGGCGGGTGCTCGATATTGACGAGGACCGCATCATGGTTGAGCCTGCGAAGAATGCGAAGGGCGAACTGCCGTCGTGGGAGGGTGAGCAGATTCCGGTTCCCTTCACGGTCGCAATGGAGGCGGGACAGCTCCGCCGTCTGCACAACTTCGACGGTTACCACGCAGATGAACGGACCGTTGCATTCTCGGAGAAGATTCTTGCTGAGATGAAGAAGAACCGGTCGATCGTTGCAACCGACAAAGTGATCGTGCTTGAGGATGCGGACGAAGGTGTTGTCATAAATCTCTGCGGCGGTCACAAGGTCAACGAGGCACTTGGCCGCGTGCTGTCGATTCTTCTTTCCGCACGGTACGGAACCGCGGTCGGCATTGAGACGAACGCCTACCGGATTCTTCTGCGGCTGCCGAAGTTTCTGCGTGCGCCGGACGTGGACGAGGTGCTCTGTTCGCTGGAACCGGATCACATTGAGGCAATTCTCACGCTTGCGCTCAAAAAGACCGCTCTTTACAAATGGAAGCTGGTGCAGGTGGCGAAAAAGTTCGGCGCAATTGATGCGGACGCCGACTATGAGAAGATCAGCATCAGCCGTCTGCTGGATCTCTTCGACGGTACGGTGATTGAAAAGGAGGCGTTCCGTGAACTGTTCTTCTCGAATATGGACGTGGAACATGCGCGTCTTGTGGTAGAGAGGATCCGGGATCACGGTATGGAAACGGCAACGAGCCGTCTGTCCATTATCGGTGCCGAGGGGCTTTTCACCGGAAAAGATGTGATTGTCCCCCCGGGCGAGGACCAGGCAATTATTGCGAGTGTGAAGCACCGCATCGATGAGCAGGACATCGTACTTGCGTGTATGCACTGTAAAGGCTGGAAGAGCCGCACCAAGGTAGGCCGAGCCCCTGATATCCCGCAGTGCCCGGTCTGCGGTGCACGGCTGATTGCGGTTCTCAAACCCTACGACGAAAAGATGTATCTGGCGATGAAAAAGAAGAACAAAAGTACCGAGGAGCGCGAAGCGGAGGCACGGATGATCCACAACGCAAACATGGTGCTTTCCAGCGGGAAGAAG
>DALTYF010000270.1 GCA_029986195.1 Methanocorpusculum sp.
GGAGGAAAGCACATGAACCAAAAAAAACGACTAAATCTTTTCGTGGCATCACAAACTCTTCCCAGGGGTCGCCGTAGTCTGATCGGTCAAAGTCGATGACGCCGAGCGTTCCGTTTTCGTCCAGGACCTTGGATCAGATGACGGTTGGCGGCAATATATGCAAGGATTTCATCGTCATGTAAGAGCCGAACGCCGCATGCGGTATATGCGTTGATCCGCCGATCGATTTTTCTCGCGAACCTTTCTTCCCAGCGGGGCAGGGTGTCTGGGGCAGGAATTGTGTGAAGCTGCCGGAGAATTTTTCCTGCGGCGATACCGAACCGGTACTGATCATCTGGCGGAAGGCCGGGCAGTACCTTCTCAAGTTCTTTACCCGGTACCCATGACAGAAGCATGCAGATGGTTTCGCGGTCTTTGCAGTACGCCAGATCAATTGGTTGGGAAATTGGGAGATCCCGTTTTTCCAAGGTTTTGAGTACGGCAAACTCCTGCTGTTTGTACGGAAATTTTTCTGCGGCGAATGTCATCCTGAGAAGAAACTTTTCTCCGTTGGAATTTTTTGCCAGATATTTTCTGTCCGCCGACCAGCCGCGGGTAATCTCCTGAACGTCGGTGAGGTGATGGCGGGAACAATAGTTTTCGAAAAAGTTTTGTTCGATCACGTTTGCAGCAGGTCTCTCTGTCATCCTGAAAAAGAAAAAAAATAATTTTCTGAAATTGTCTTGCTGCGGTCAGTTTTTGTAGCTCTGCACGTATGCATATGCATCCGCGAGGATCTCCGTCAGCGAATCACCGCAGGCAGCCTTGAGATCCATCGGGTGAATCTTTCCTGCGGCGTAGGCCGCCTCAAGTTCTGCGTAGCTCTGGTACTCCGCGTTCCCGCCGAACTTCTCGGGACGGCGGATGACAACCTCCGACACGCGGGGGAAGACGTTGTATTGGAACACCTGCAGAATCGGGTTTCCTTCCACCTCCGGCGGGCAGAACGCCTTTTTCATCTTCTTTTTGATCTCCTCGGGCGAGTCGGCGGCGACTGAGATGACGTTGCCTTTCGAGGAGGACATTTTCTGATCGTCAAGACCGTTCACAATCGGCGTGTGAATACAGACCGGCGGCTTGTAGCCGAGACTCGGCAGATGTTCGCGGGCCAGCATGTGAATCTTGCGCTGGTCGATACCGCCGACCGCCGCGTCAACGTTCAGGGTCGGAATATCGACGACCTGCATAACCGGATACACCATCTGCGAGACCATCGGGTTATCCATTGCCCGGCCGACCTCATCCATACTGCGGGTGGCACGGTTCAGCGTGATCTCCTGACACAGGGTTAACACCTCGGTCTGATACTTGGGCGTCAGCTGGACATCCGTTCCCAGCACAAACTCCGCACCCTTCAGGCCGCATGCCTCAATGCATGCCTTGTTGTACTCGGCAAGTTCTTTGATCTGTTCAAACGTTCCCTTCCGGTTCAGATATGCGTGCAGGTTTGCGATCAAGACCACAACGTCAAACCCTGCTGCTTTCATATCCATCAGTTTATTGATGGTCACCAGGTGACCGAGGTGAATCTCGCCGCTGGGTTCATACCCGGTATAGACCCGCTTTGTTGGTTTGTTCAACAACTGCCGGAGTTCGTCTTCAGTGACGATCTCCGCCGTGTTACGGGTGACGAGTTCGTATGCGTCCATATCCTACTACGTTGGAATCACAATGAGATAAAGGATGTGTGATACAGTGTAGACAGGTGTACCGATCCCGGGGCGGAGATGATTTTCCCGGAACATGGTGCGTGCTCTT
>DALTYF010000271.1 GCA_029986195.1 Methanocorpusculum sp.
CCAAAAGTCTGAAAAGTCCCTTACCCGCATGATCAAAAATTACCTGAATAAAAAATACTTTGACTTTGGTTTTTTTTGGGGTAACCACGGAAAAAAAACCAAAGATAATAAATCCCAAATAATCCAATCAAAATTCTATCAGACATTATGAACAAGTTTAGACTTTTGGAGCAAAGCCCCGACAAATTATCCTTATAGGATGCCCGCAATACTATTAACCCATGAAAAAGTATTGGTCCGGTGCACTTCCGGAACCGGGAGTCCGAACGATTGCCGATATGGCAAATGTGTTTGCCCGGCCGCCGACCGCCGACCCGCAAACCCCGCTCTACTATATGTACCGCGATCTCTGGAAAACGCACGGCGATCATACCTGGCTGGAGCGCCATCACCTCAGATACGATATAACCGTGATTCCGCCGGGTGTCTTCAACGGTGAGTACACCAAGACGAAAGGCCACTATCATCCGGAAAATCCTGCGGGAATGCCGTATCCGGAGGTGTACGAGGTTTTATCCGGTTTTGCCTATTATCTGCTCCAGCGTCGCGACCACACGGATGTGATTCTGCTTCCGGCGCACAAAGGAGATACTGTTCTGATTCCTCCGGGTTACGGTCACGTGACAATCAATCCCGGACGCGAGGAACTGGTCATGGCAAACCTTGTCTCAACAGACTTCGCCAGCGAGTACGGGGAGATCGGCGAGATGCACGGTGCTGCCTACTACTACATGAAAAAGGAAGGATGGACGGCAAACCCGCACTACGGCAACCCGATCCCGATGCATGTGATGCTGCCGCTGCCGCTGCCGGAGATCGGCCTTGAAGAGGGACGAAGCCTCTATGATCTCGTGGGTTCCGGAGACACCCTGGATATCATGAACCGGCCCGAGGAGTACATGGATGTCCTGGGGAAGTACTCCGCGGCAAAGAAAAAAATGTAATGTACCTTTTTGATCGGTGCGGATTTTTTCGTACCGGTTAACGGATTTTTTTGATATGAATTTTTTCTTCCCGGGGTGATGACTTCTCCCCGCTCGCCGCGGGAACGTCGTCACGGAACTTCCGGACCGGTTTTATGGAAACCGCGTTCACGTAAACCACATCACCGTTGGTAATCCTGCGCGCAACCGTTCCGACAACCTCAACAGCCGCACCGACCTCGACCAGCGGATTCGGCAGGGCAAACCGGCGAACCACGATCTGCCCGGTGGCATCCGAGAGCAGATAGGCAGGTTTCCCCATCAGGAGTCCCGTGACCTTCAGAATCTTTCCCTCAACAATGACCGGGGTTCCGACCATTGCAGGAGAGATCTGGCGGGCGCGGGAAAACTTCGCATGCACCCGCATTGCCGGCAGCTGTTCTGCCAGCTGTTTTTCGGTCATATAGTTCATTGTCAGCGGCACACAGATCAGGACAACGCACAGAGGTGCGCCAAGATACACATAGGACGGATCCCTGGTGGATCCGTACATCATCGCACAGACAGCCGCAAAAAATACCGTAACCGCAAACAGGAGCGGCGGGACACGAACAGTAATGCCACGTATTCTCATCTGAACTACAGATGGGCGGAGAGATCATATAAACAGTCCGAAGAACCGGCGATGTACCTAAATTCGTGTAGACTGCGAATGATCGTTGCTGATCGAATTTCAGCCCACGGTTCACACGGCAGAGCCGTGATCACCGATGCGGGAAGACACGAAACACACGGAAAAAACATCACGGAACAGTTCGTGTGATGCCACGAAAAGATTTAGTCGCTTTTTTTGGTTCATGTGCTTTCCTCC
>DALTYF010000039.1 GCA_029986195.1 Methanocorpusculum sp.
CTACACCTTCGGCGGCTGGTACAAGGACAGCGCATGCACGCAGGAATGGAGCTCCAGTGACAGCATTCCGGGCGACATGACCCTCTACGCAAAGTGGACGACCAACTCCGCAAGTCAGACCACCACCACGGCGGCAACCGCCCAGCAGACAACAAAGGCAACCCCGGCGGCCACCCAGTCCCAGACCGCGGCAGCCACCACCGCAGCCCCGGTTACCACAACTGCCGCAGGAGTCTCACCGAGCCTGACCCAGGCACCCGCCCCGGTCTTCGGAATGCTTCTTGGCCTGATCGCTGTGGGAGTCCTCCTCCGGCGGAAAAACTAACGGGAGTCACGCTCCCGGACACCTTTTTTTGCAAAACAGAAAACACACGGCACTGCCCGGCGACACCACAAAAATATTGAATAGAGTTTTTTAAATGCCCGTGAAATCCTTTCAGGTAGCACAGAGATCATCTTCATTCCCTATCATCCCGCAGATAACAAACTCGAAAAATGACGATGAATTGTAGTTAATAAACGACGGTATGGGCAGCACCGCACACCCCCAAAACTTAGTTACCTCTATCACACTAATAATAGCATATAGACACCGGGGATCTACTTGCATGAAAACGGGCGAAACAACCTCTGAACTCAACACCTTACGTTCGCGTCTTCTCGATCTCACACTGCGCAACAATCTCCTCAACTATAAACCATCCAACACCCGCAGCATTGAAATCAGCGGGGAACTCCCCGCCGCAGTGTATCACACGCTGGTCATCAGCGAAAAGGGAATGAAATTTTATCCGGCCGGCAAAAAAACCGACGCCCCCGCCGAAGAAAAACACCTCTGGAAATACCCTGCCTTCGCAAAACCGACCGCAAAACAGCAGGACCTCATCCTGAAAACACCCTACGACGACATCAGTCTCCGCCAGCGTCTCTACTCGCTCTCGGCAAAATCCCGCACCGTCTTTGAAGAACAGGGCTACCCCGTCCTCTACCTCGCGCTCGGATTCGTCAGCTGGGCCGAAGCCGAACACCCCGACAAACTCTACAAAGCCCCGCTCCTCCTAATCCCCGTCGAACTCATCCGCCAGAAAGTCAAAGACAACTACCTCCTCAAATGGACCGGCGACGACCCCGTAACCTCCCTCTCCCTCTCGGCAAAACTTGCCGAACAGGGAATCACCATCCCCGACTTCATCATGCCCGAAACCGCCGACGGCCTCACCGAATACGCCGCCACAGTCGACGCCGCCGTCCGCGGAAAAGGATGGGAATACTGCCCGGACATGGCACTTGACCTCTTCAGCTTCCGCAAATTTGTCATGTTCAAAGACCTCGATCCCGAATCCTGGGACGAAAACTTCTCACCCGAAACACACCCCCTCATCGCCGGACTCTTCCGTCCCGGACCATCCCCCGCCGCCGAAACAGGCGACACCTTCCCGGAAAACGAAATCGACCTCCGGCTGCCGTCCGAAAAATCCTACAACATCATGGACGCCGACTCCTCACAGATCGCCGTCATCGAAGAAGCAAAATCCGGCAAAAACCTCGTCGTCGAAGGCCCGCCCGGCACCGGCAAATCACAGACCATCGCCAACATGATCGCAGAAATGCTGGTCAGCGGCAAAACCGTCCTCTTCGTCTCCGAAAAAATGGCCGCACTCGAAGTCGTCAAACGGCGTCTCGACACCGCCGGTCTCTCCCGCTTCTGTCTGGAACTCCACAGCCAGAAAGCAAAAAAGGGCGAAGTCATCCGCGAACTCGAACGAAGCATCCAGCATCCCGAAAGCACCGCCGCATCACCCGACAGCATTCACCTCCAGATCGACTCCCTCCGCGGAGAACTTGACGGCTACTGCCGCGAACTCGCCGCCCCCATCGGTGCCTGCGCCTTCACCCCGTACGACCTCTTCGGCATTCGCGAACAGTACCGCTACGAATTCGAAGACAGCCCCGCAGGACCGGGACGCAGAATCCCGCGGGTCATCATCCCATCCGCAAAAGAAATCACCCCGGACCAGTACAAAGACGCAATCGCCGCCCTCCATGACATCGAAGCCCTCCTCCCCTCGCTCATGCCGACCGGCCGCTCCCTCACCCATCACCCGTGGGCCGGCTGCGTACCGGGACTCGTCCTCCCGCAGGACCGCGACGAAATCCTGGAACTCGTCGAAAACTACCGCATAGCAATCGAAAAACTTCTCTCCGCCATGCGGCGGCTCTCCGATCTCACCGGCGTCCCCGTTCCCCGCGAAGAAACCGGCGTCTCCCGCATGGTCGAATCCTGCCGCCTGCTTACCAGCGACTTCGCCGCAGACGCAGGAGCACTCACCAACCCTCTCTGGGACAAAGAAACCGAGGTCGCCCGGCTGATCTCCGGCATGCAGAAACTCGCCGACCACCGCACCCGCATCCTCGCCTCCTTCACCCCGGAAATACTCTCGCGCAACCCGAACCGGCTCTACTCCGCATTCCGCGAAGTCTCCGGAAAAGGCGCAATTGCAAAAATATTCTCCTCCGCCTACAAAGAAACCAAAGCAGAAATCTCCTCCTACTACCGCGGCGCAGTCCCGCCGGACGCCCAGATTCTTACCGACCTGCTTGACGCCCGCGACTACCTCACCGAACGCGACGCATGGGCACAGGACGAACCGCTCTACTCCTCCGCATTTGCGCCGGTCTGGAACGGCGAAGAAACCGATCCCGCCGCGCTCGCACAGTACGCCGAATGGATATCCGCAATCCGGCTCATGATAAAAGAAGGCCTGGCAACCTCACGCACGCTGGAACTTCTCGGCACGGGTGCCATCACCGCGACCACAGTCGTCCCGCTCTTCGCCGAAGTCGAAACAGCAGGCATCCTCCACAGTGAAGCCCGCGCAAAACTCTTCGCCCGCATCGGCATCTCCGAGATGGAAGACCCGACCTTTGCCGAACAGCGCAAACGCTGCGACCTCTGGTCCTCGGACATCGACGGCGTAGTACTCTGGAGCAAACTTCTCGCCTACACCGACGCGCTCGGCAAAACCGTTGCCGCCCCGCTGCTGGAACTCCTCTTCGCCGACAAACTCGCCCCCGGCGAACTCGTCCCGGCCTTCCTCACCGGCTATGCCGACTCCCTCCTTCGTGAAGCAATCGCCGAGCGTCCGCTCCTTGCCCGCTTCTCCCAGACTCCGCACGAACAGAAAATTGCGGCCTTCGCCTCCTGTGATCGCAGCGCCATTGCGGAGAACTGCAAACGCATCGCAAAAATCCTCGACGAAAAAATACCGGAACTCTACACGGGAGCCTCCCGCGACTCCGAGATGGGTGTTCTCACCGGCGAGTTCAACCGAAAACGCGGCCACATGTCGATTCGCATGCTCATGAGCAAAGCGGGATGGCTGATTCAGCAGATCAAACCCTGCTTCATGATGAGTCCCCTCTCCGTTGCCCAGTACCTCGATCCCCGCTCCGTGCAGTTCGATGTCATCATCTTTGACGAAGCAAGTCAGGTCAGGCCGGAGGACGCACTCGGCGCACTCATGCGCGGACGCCAGCTGGTGGTCATGGGCGACTCCCGCCAGCTTCCGCCGACCACCTTCTTCGACCAGATCGCATCAGCCGACGACGAGGACGAGGCTGAATCGGTCGCAAGCATCACCGACATGGAAAGCCTGCTCAACGTCTGCAAGCAGTCCTACGAAACAAAACGTCTGCGCTGGCACTACCGCTCGCGGCACGAGTCCCTGATCGCCGTATCCAACCAGGAGTTCTATGACGGCAACCTTATGGTATTCCCGTCGCCCATGCACGAAACACCCGACCTCGGTCTCTCCTTCGTCCACCTGCCGGACACCGTGTACGAACGCGGGAAGGCAGGGGTCAACCGCGGCGAGGCGCAGGCCGTGGCCGCGGCGGTCATTGAGTATTACCGCCGGTTCCCGGACAAAACGCTCGGTGTTGCCACCTTCTCGACCCGCCAGCAGGAAGCCATCCGTCACGAGGTTGAACTTCTGCTGCGCGACAACCCGGACGTTGAGTCCCTGATGCGGCCGGAGAACGGGGAGAACTTCTTTGTCAAGAACCTGGAAACCGTACAGGGCGATGAACGCGACACCATGCTCATCAGTATCGGCTACGGGTTTGACGAAAACCACAAACTCAGCAAAAACTTCGGCCCCCTTAACCAGGACGGCGGGGAACGGCGGCTGAACGTTTTAATCACCCGCGCCCGCGAACGCTGCGTAGTCTTTGCCAACTTCCGGGGATCCGATCTCGCAATCGAACCGGGATCTGCCTCCGGGATCTCCGCACTTGCCACCTTCCTGACCTATGCCGCTGACCGCAGTGCCCCTCTTGACGCAGGCGGGGATGCGCCTGACGACGTGGCGGGATTGTTCGGCGACACCATCGCGCGGCTGCTGGAGGACAACGGCTACAAGGTTTCGAAGAATGTCGGGTGTGCCGGATTCCGGATCGACATTGCCGTGGAAAACCCCAAAGAGCCGGGAGTGTATCTTGCGGGAATCCTCTGCGACGGCCCGTACTACTGGTCGTCCGGGGTTGCCCGCGATCGTGACCGGCTCCGGGCACAGGTTCTTGAAGGACTCGGCTGGAACCTCATCCGCATCTGGGCGACCGAGTGGTACCAGCATCCAGCCTCCTGCACCAAAACACTGCTTGATGCAGTTGAGGCCGCAAAGAAAGCCCCGAAGAAAAAACCTGCAAAAGCAAAACCCGCACCAAAAGCTTCCGCAAAGAAACCCGTGGCAGAAAAAACCGCGGAAAAACCATCCGCCTCCACAACCGCTGCCGCGACCACTTCCGCACCAGTTTCTGCCGCGGTCAGTCTCCGGCTTGAGCCCTACGTCTGCTGTGAGGAGTGTTCCCTTGGCAGTTATCATCAGTTCGCCTCGGTTCCGGACTCCGTTCTCGGCACGGCAATCGTGCAGATAGTCGCAGTCGAAGGCCCAATCTCCACCTCCGTTCTCACCGCCCGTATCAAAGAACTTGGCCGCGTGCCCCGCATGACCGCAGCCGTCCGCGACCGCATCGCCGCGGTTGCCGCCGCAGAAGTTGCCGAAGAACGGCTTTCCTCTGACGAAGAGGGATTCCTGACCGTTCCCGAATGCGTCATCACCCCGCGGGAACGGCCTGCCAAATGGTCTCCCGCGGATGTATCCCTTGCCGAAATTTCCGCGGCTGCCGTCTGCGTCCTGGAAAAACAGTTTTCCACCCCAAGAGACGATCTGATCCGCCAGACGGCTCTTGTTCTCGGATTCAAGGCAACTGCGCAGGTCCGCGACCGCATCGCGTCCGGCATTGATGCCGCGGTTGCCGACGGCCGGATTCTTCCGGACGGCAACCTCTGCAAAGCCGCCTGAAGAGGGCCATCCCTACACTTTTTTCTGATACCGCGTCACAGTATATACTACTTCTTTCGGGACCGTCCCATGTCTGAGGCATTATCCGCAGTAATCACATCCGCACCCTACCTTCTGGAAGGAATGGGCGTAACCCTTGCACTGGTAGCAATCTCGCTCCTGATCGGGTTCCTCTGCGGAATTGCCCTTACGCTCGGACAGGTGTACGGCCCGCGGTTCGTCAAACGTCTGGTAGATGTGTATGTCTGGTTCTTCCGCGGACTGCCGAACATCGTTCTTCTGTTTCTGTTCTACTTCGCTCTCTTCTCGATGACCGGTTTTGACGTCCCGGCATTTGCGGTTGTCGTGCTCGGTCTCAGAAGTGGCGCATACCAGTCCCAGATCTTCCGCGGCGCCATTGAATCCATCGCCGACGGCCAGATGCTTGCCGCACGTTCGCTCGGCATGACCAGATGGCAGAGTATCAGAACCGTGATCCTTCCCCAGGCTCTGCGGCTCTCCCTGCCCGGCTGGTCGAACGAGTACCCGGTTCTCCTGACGGATTCAGCCGTTGCCTATGTGATCGGCGTTGCAGAACTTCTTACCCGGACCGCACAGGTCATCAGCAAAACCGGTGAGCCAATGGTGTTATATCTTACCTGTGCGGTTCTCTTCATCCTCCTCAACTATGGCGACATGATGCTTATCCAGCGGGTGGAAAAGAAAGTCCGGATCCCCGGATTCGGCAATAATGAGGTGACAGAAACATGAGTGACACTCCTATTCTCCGGGTCGAGAACCTTTCCAAAGCCTACGGCGATCTGGAGGTTCTCAGGTCGGTATCGTTTGATGTCTATAAAGGCAAGACCAAGGCGTTCATCGGGCCGTCCGGAATAGGAAAGAGTACGCTTCTGCGCTGTATCAATCAGCTGACCGTCCCGACGACGGTCATGTGTACCTCAACGGCGAGGAGATCACCCACTCCGGCTCAAAGATCAACGAGTACCGTCAGAAGATGGGCATGGTCTTTCAGAACTTCAATCTGTTTGATCACCTGACTGCCGTCCGCAACGTGGAGATAGCACTTCTCAAAGTCAAAAAGATGGACAAGGCTGCGGCACGCAAAAAAGCCATGTTCGAGCTTGAACGCGTCGGCATGGCCGATCCGCGCTGACTACTATCCGGCCCAGCTTTCCGGCGGTCAGGCGCAGCGTGTGTCCATTGCCCGGGCACTTGCCATGGACCGGATGTCATGCTGTTTGACGAGCCGACCTCGGCCCTCGATCCGGAACTGAAGCGTGAAGTGCTTGAGGTCATGCGAAAACTTGCCGCTGACGGTATGACGATGCTGATAGTAACGCATGAGATGCACTTTGCCACCTCGTTTGCCAGTGAGATCCTGTTTATGGAGAAGGGCGAGATTGTTGAGCGCGGCAGGCCTGCCGATATTCCGACCAGCCCGTCGTTTGAACGCACCCGTACCTTTATGGGAACCTACGAAGAGTAGTCATGGACGCATCGACGAATCTTACCACCAATGCGACTGCACTGTCCGGGATAACGGATTTTCTGAGCGAAACCTGGGCACACATTCTCGCAGAGATTCCATTCTGGCAGGATGTTCTCCTGCCCGCACTCTGGGACGGCCTTATCGTTACGCTTCAGCTGGTGGCGCTTACCGCACCGTTCGGCTTCCTTCTCGGTCTTCTGGTTGCGGTTGCCCGCGTGTACGGAGTGCGCCCTGTCCGCTGGGCGGCACAGCTGTATGTGATCTTTTTCCGCGGCTGTCCGCTTCTGCTGCTGCTGTTTATTCTGTACTTTGGTCTGCCGTCGGTCGGGATCGTTCTGGGTTCGTTCCTGTCGGCACTGACAGGATTTATCCTCTGTAACTCGGCCTACAACTCCGAGTACATCCGCGGAGCGCTTCAGTCCGTGAAAGGCGGGCAGATGACCGCAGCACAGGCGCTCGGCATGACAAAACTGCAGGCCGTCCGCTAACATTGTTATCCCGCAGGCTCTGCGCAAAGCGCTTCCCGGTGTCTCCAACGAGTTTATCTACCTGATCAAGTACTCATTCCTTGCCTATGTGGTGACCGTAATTGAGCTGACGGGGGCGGCAAAGATTATTGCAAGCAAATACTTTGCCTACTTTGAGGCGTTTGCCGCGGTCGGTGTATTTTATCTGGTGATCGTAACCATTGCCACCATTGCCATTAACCGGCTGGAAAAGAAGTATGCCATCCCCGGTACCGGTGCAGGAAAGGGAACATAATACGGTTTAAGTA
>DALTYF010000040.1 GCA_029986195.1 Methanocorpusculum sp.
TTGATCACATACCACTCCGGCCAGTACCAGAGCAGCAGAATCACGATCACCGCAGCGGCAATCCCGATAAGCGACGCAGGGAGTGTCGGGACATAGGAAAATATCAGCGAAGAGACGACATAGTAGATTACCAGTGCCAGACAGATACCGATGATTGCACTGATGACCGTCTGCGCTTTCCACTTAATCAGAAGTAACAGGAGCGCAGTGAACACGAGCATAATAAACAGGAACACAAACGGATTTGCGATCGAATCCGGATCCTCAAATGCACCAAGTCCCGCCTGCGTAACCGGGTAGATCAGCAGAAGCGACAGTAACCCGGTCGCAAGCATCAGGAGGAGCATGCCGGAGTACGGCACAAGAGAACGGAGGGAAAATTCACTCATGTATAGGTAACTTAATATTTTAGCGGTCTCCTTAGTTAAAATATGAATGTTCGTCGTGAAAGCCTTCCGGGAATCATACTGGAAGTTCTGCTGGTAATTGTCATGGCAGCATCCGGTCTTGCTATCATTATCCGGCTCTGGCAGGACGCTATTGTCGCAATTGGGGTTGAACTGCTGATTATCTCCGTGGGTCTGCTGCTGCTCTCGATTCTTTTCCGTCTTCGCCGTCTTGAAGAGCAGAGCGCAGCACGTGAACGGGTTATGCGCAGCAACCTCGAAGACCTCGGACGTCAGATGATCCAGCGGCAGGATGCAACCTCGCAGAAAGTTGTTGAGGCAGTTGAGAGCATCAAAAGCAGAATGTACCGGTAGGACAAAATCATGGGTGTTGCACTGCGGCCGCTCATTGCGGATTATAAGGTGTCCCTTGCCTGGGATCAGCTCGGCGGTACCGCGGCCATCGATGCATACAATGCCCTGTACCAGTTTTTAAGCGGGATCCGTCAGCCGGACGGAACCCCGCTGATGGATGACGAAGGCCGCATCACGTCCCACCTGAGCGGTCTTCTGTTCCGCACCGCAAATCTTGTGGAAAAAAACATCACGCCCGTGTACGTGTTTGACGGAAAGCCCCCGGCATTTAAGGAGGCAACCCTTGCCGAGCGGCGTGTTATCCGCGAGAATGCAAAAGACTCCTGGGAACGCGCCGTAAAGGAAGGTGACGAGGATGCCGCACGCAAGTATGCCATGGCCTCCTCAAAGGTTGACGCGTTTATCACCGACTCCTCCAAGGAACTTCTGACTGCTCTCGGCATTCCCTGGATTCAGGCTCCCGAGGAAGGGGAAGCCCAGTCCGCATATATGGCCGCCGCAGGAGATGTCACCTACGCGGTGTCGCAGGATTACGACTCGCTGCTGTTTGGAACGCCGAAGCTTCTCTGCAATCTTACCGTCTCCGGCAAACGCCGCATGCATGGGAAGTATGTGCCGGTCTATCCGGAACGGCTGATCCTTGAGGAGGTCCTGGGCGGTCTGGAAATGACGCAGGTCGAACTGATCGCCTCCGCCCTTCTCATCGGTACCGACTACAACAGCGGTGTAAAAGGTGTCGGCCCCAAAACCGCGGTAAAGATTGTCCGCGAAGGAAAGTTTGCCGAACGCATTACCGAGTCGGAGAACGCCGCAGATCCGGAGGAGCTTATCCGCTACTTCCTTGACCCGCCGGTGGAAAAGAACTACACCATTGCGAAAAAAGCACCGGTGCAGGAAAAAGTCTTTGAGATTCTCTGTGAACAGCACGGATTCTCGGAGGACCGGGTCTCCGCAGGGCTTGAACGTCTCGGTGCAAAAAAGGGTCAGGCAACTCTCGACTCCTGGTTTTAACGTCTGGTCCTGTTTGTATAATCCTGTTTTGCCGCAATCACCGCACGGATTCCGCCGCGGGGGTTCGGCACGTCCCCGGTATACCGCGGAATTACATGCAGATGGACATGCATCACCGTCTGGCCTGCTGCCTCTCCGCAGTTTATCCCGAGATTGTAGCCGTCGGGTGCATATGTTTCATCCAGCAGATCTTTTGCCAGATCCGCAAGCGCAAGAACCGCCGTCTGCTCGGCGGGTGTGAGATCAAACCAGGATGCAACATGCCGTCGGGGAATTACCAGCAGATGGCCGGGCGAGACCGGATAGAGATCATACTTGGCAAACGCCAGATCGTTTTCCAGAAGAATCTCATCCGGATTGCAGAAGGGACAGTCAGTCATAAAAAAAGATTATTCGGCTGGTTTCCTGCCGAAGATCCGGTCGCGCATTGCAATCAGCTCATCATAGTACACAACCCCGATGTCGCGCAGCGTCGTAACCATCGTCGGGTTCAGTTTGAAGAGCAGATAGGCAATACCAATCAGCACGACAACTGCGAGGAGTTCGCAGAACACATTGTGTGCCCAGAAGAAACTCGCATAGCCGTACATCTCCGGTTCCGGGAACCATTCCTGGAACCAGGGATACCACTGCTGCGTGTATGCGGTTACCACATACACGTTGCGGAAGATGTTCACCACAAAGATCGGTATTGTTACCAGGAAGAACAGACCGAGTTTTCTCTTCCAGCTTGACGGAATGATGGCCACAACGCCAAGGAGAATGGCAATCGCCTGAATGCCGGTACACCCCAGCACCACCTCTACCTGGAATCCGAAGGTGTTGCCCGGCAGGGCATCTCCCATGAAGATATTCCAGGCAGACATGGTGTACGGCGTCCCGATTGCGGTAAGAACAACTGCCACCAGATCCACGACCACACTGATCAGCCAGTTTCCAAGGGCCGGAATGAATGCAAACGGTGCATAGATCAGATATGCAATGGACGCGGCATACGTCAGGCGGCGGACGTAGTAATCATCCATGAACAGCCGTTTTACGGTGATGTAAATGCACGGCAGAACAATGATCGCAATTGTTGGATAGACAAAGTTTCCCTCCTCAAAGAAATAAGGGAACATCAGCAGGAGCACTGCCTCCATTGCAATCCATCCGGTACTTGCCACATACTTCTGATGCTTTCCCGGAATCAGATAGAGCAGGAATGCAATACAGGAAAGGGTGACAACGATTTCAATCAACTGCTCCAGCATAAGAACTGGTTACACTGTTTGCCGTGATCGATAAAGAGGGTTTTGCTGGGGGAGGATACTCCCGGATATGGTCATAGTATATATGGTTTCAAGACAAATATTTAACTCTATGATGTTCTGTCCGAAATGCGGGAAACTGATGAAGTCCAAAGACGGCAAACTGACCTGTGCAAAGTGCGGGTATGCAGAGGAGATCAGCTCGGCAGAGAAGGAACAAATGAAAAAAGTTGCTTACATGCAGGAGAATGACATCCTTATCGTTGACGATGATATGGATATCGAAACAAAACCGACCTGCGCCATCAAATGCCCGAACTGCGGACATGGAATTGCCGAGTGGTGGCTTCGCCAGCTTCGCAGTGCGGATGAATCCGAGGTCAGGTTCTTCCGTTGCACCAAATGCAAACACACCTGGCGTGAATACGATTGAGTCGGCATACCGGCAGGGAGCGGGGGATCTCCCATCTGATTTTTAGGTACGATCGCAACGACCTTGCCCATAAATTCAAATTTTCATTCTAATAAAAAGGCAAAGCTGGGAATTTATAGGCAACTTCCATAATTTATAGGCAGAAATCGATTTTATAGACCGTCCCTGGACTTTATAGACAAAATGAGGATCATCCATGAATTTATGGGCAAGATGTGAAATTTGTAGGCAGAATGAATAATTTATGGGCAACGCCGATCCCAACCGAGTTTTTATATAGTTACCTGTTTTAGATATAAATATGTCAGGCCTGCCCGATGAATCATTGAAGATCGAAAATGTGGTTGCCTCCACAAAGGTGAATGATAAACTGGATCTCCTCGTTCTCGCAGCGCAGATACCCGGCGCAGAATACAATAAACAGCGGTTTCCGGGCGTTGTTCTGCGGATGCAGAACCCGAAAATTGCTGCACTGGTGTTCGGATCGGGCAAGGTTGTGCTTACCGGTGCAAAAAGCATCGACAGCCTCAACAAAGGCCTTGAGTATCTGGTAGGTCTCCTCCGCGATCTCAATATTGAGATTGTGGACAATCCTACCTACAGTATTCAAAACATTGTGACCTCCGCAGATCTGGGATCGCGCATCAACCTCAACAAGATTGCAATGAGCTTCAACCTTGACAAGATCGAGTATGAGCCGGAACAGTTCCCCGGTCTTGTCTATCGGCTGGATGATCCGAAGGTTGTTGTCCTGCTGTTTGGGTCGGGAAAACTGATCATCACCGGCGGCAAGGTGCCTGAGGATGCAAAACGGGCGGTTCAGAAAATTTACAAAGATCTCTCTGATCTGAAAATGCTCTGATATCTTTGGATTGCGGGCATCCTTTTCCCTTTTTTGCTCATCGACGGAATCGCAGGCATACGGCAGATTTGCATCAACCATACCGCACGGGGGGAATCATCGGGACACTCCATTGTGAATCTGGCAGGATGTTGTGGACAAGCCGGGACGTTTGGAGCAACGCCGGATGCAGCGGCAATGATATAAATTTATACGGTATATAAGTACAGTATTATTAACGACCGTCACACTGGCATGTTCGGGTGTGTCAAGGGGTATTACAGATGTTAAAAGCAACAATAGATGCAGATATTTTCCGGGAGACGATCGATGCTGTCTCCGCACTGGTAAACGAATGCCGACTTCATGTCGATGAGCGCGGCATCCGCACAATCACGGTTGATACCTCCAACGTTGCCATGGTGTCCCTGGAACTTGAAGCCGGTGCATTTTCCACCTATACGGCAGAATCCGCGGAGCTCGGTCTTGACATCGAAAAGATCCGGGCAATGATGGGCATGATCGGCAAGACCGACTCCGTTGCACTTGAACTTGATGATACCGGAAAAAAGCTGAAGATCAGTTTCGGCGGATACGAATACTCCATAACGCTGCTTGACACGAAGACCATCAGAAAGGATCCGAACGCACCGAACCTTGACCTTCCCGCAACGTTTGAGGTTGCAGGTTCCATGTTCTACGACGCAATCAAAGCTTCTGCAATGGTCTCTGACAAGATCTCCTTATCCGTAAACCCGGAGACCCAGGTCTTCACCCTGAATGCCGAAGGTGACAGCGACAGAATCAAACGCGAACTTGCAGGTGACGATGTCCACTATCTCTCGTGTGCTGCGGCACGCTCCCTTTTCTCCCTTGACTACCTGAAGGACATGGGCAAGTCCATCAGCAGAGCCGACAAAGTACAGATCCGGCTCGGCAACGACCTCCCGGTACAGTTCTCCTTTGTCTATGCAGACGGCAAAGGCAAGATCGGCTATCTGCTTGCCCCGAGAATTGAGGCAGACTAAATCATGCGTCTCGCCGTTGAGCCGCGCGACCTAACCCACTATCCTTTTTTGAAAGAGCCCCAGGAGTTTCTTGCCGCACGCGGCATCAAGATGCATGATTTCACTGCATCGGCCCTCGGACGAAAGTATCTCGACACTGCGGTTGAGCGGGTAGCCTGCGCCATCGACGGAAAAGAAATCTATCCTGAGTCGCAGGATGTTGTTGCCGACATTGCAACCTATGTACTTGCACGCGTCCTTGTCTCCTGCATCAGGGACCGCAACCTCATCGAGCGGCTTGCACGCATGGAGGCAAAACGGGTGTACTTCTACATTCATGACGAGGAGAATGAAAAACTCAAGAACCATGTCTGTGAGACACTCGGTATCACCCTGGGTCTTGGAAAAATGCCGATGATCACCTATGTGGAGCTTGCTGCAACCGTCCGCGAACCGAAGTGGCGTCTCATTAACCGTGACGTGGATGCAGGAGTGGTTGCAATCTCCGACGATGAGCAGGATATACTGCTGCGGGAACGCATCAGAAAAATTCTTGTCTCCCAACTGCCGCTGACCATTCCCCCGTCGATGGAACATGAGTTTGCGCCGTGGTGCGACCGGATCACGGCTGCCCTGCAGGAGAGAACACTTGCCGAGTTCGGGGCGATCGATGAATCGGCATACCCGCCCTGCATTCAGGCGCTGATTGCGGGAGCTGCGGCCGGTGTCAATCTTTCGCATTCGGGCAGGTTTGCGATGACGGCATTTCTGAACAACATCGGCATGACGCACGCACAGGTTGCGGGCATCTTTGCCCGGAGCCCTGACTTTAATCCTGACATGACCATGTATCAGGTGGATCATATCACCACGCACGAATATACGACGCCCGCCTGTCAGACCATGCTGACACACGGCATCTGCGTGAACCGTGACCCGCTGTGCGACAAAATTGCCCATCCCCTCAACTATTATCGTTCCAAGAAAAAACTGCTGGAAAGAAAGCGCCTCCGGGAGGAAGCACAGGCATTGGCTGCTGCGGAAAAATCTGTTCCGGAAAAACCGAAGGAATAACGATAATCCCGTAAATATTTATAGCCGCCGTCAATACATCATAGGAGTGAACCGTGTGGTGTATGGAGGAGCAATTTGCCAGTAAGAACCTATCCTGAATCAGCAAAACAAACCCTGTATTCTATGCTCAGATACGGGGCAGAGCAGGCAGGAAACGTGCGTCCTGCTCTTGCCTATTACGGGAATCATATCAGCTACGGGGAACTTCTTGCAGAGGTTCATGCATGCGCTGCCGGTCTTCGTGCCCACGGGGTACGACGCGGGGATTTTGTTACCATCTTCCTTCCCAATATTCCGCAGTGTGTTGTTGCAGTCTATGCGGTCAATCTGATTGGTGCGGTCTGCAACATGGTGCACCCGCTGTCAACCACCGGTGAGACCGGATACGCGGTGGATCTGACCGCAAGCAAGTACGTCCTGACCTGTGAAATCAATGAGGCGGTCTGCTCGGGAATGGATGTGGAGATTATCCGGTGCAGAACACCTGCCTACTTCCCGAAAACGCCGAAAGGCTATCTTATGGGATGGGTGTACCGCCGGGCGGTCCGGAAATGTCTCAACGGTGAAAATGTCAGGAAGATCACCGAGTGGGAAGATCTCATGAAAGAGGGGCGTGCTGCAGTTGCCGCGTCCGGCATTCCGGAGATGGTGGGCGATCCCAAAGATACCGCAGTTATTATGTACACCGGCGGTACGACCGGGACTGCAAAGGGTGTAATGCTGTCCAACTTTGCGGTAAATGCGGTCGCAATCCAGCTTGTAGTAGGCATCGGCGGCGAGGAGATTCATGCAGGCGACGGCTTTCTGGCAATTCTTCCGATGTTCCATGCGTTCGGTCTTGCGGTCACCGTCCATACGCCGCTCTCTGCAGGTCTGAAGGTTGCCCTTCTGCCGAGATTTGATGCAAAAGAGTGTGCCCACACCATTCTTTCGGAGAAGACCGCATACATTGCCGGAGTCCCTGCGATGTATGAACGGATGTACCGAGAGTTTGAGGGAAAGGATCTTTCGTTCATCAAACTGATCGTTGCGGGCGGCGACAGTGTGAGCGGTAGTCTGATCAACCGGTACAACCAGCTTCTCCGGCAGGGTGACTGTATGGTGAAGTTCCGGCCCGGCTACGGACTTACCGAGGCGTGCAGTGTGTGTGCGTTAACGGCAGCCGGCTAC
>DALTYF010000041.1 GCA_029986195.1 Methanocorpusculum sp.
TGTGTGTCTGAAGGGATATCCGGATACTATCCTTCGCGTGTGCCGGAAAAACGGGGGAAATGAGGGTCGGGAGGATTATTTATCGGTATAATACAAACGTTTTGCGCTATAAAATTGAAAGATAGGTTTATTATGGATTGTGTATGATATCCTATCATAATAGGGTGTGATAAAAAGTCACATTCCGATTGTATTTTACCCGGGGGTTTGTTACGAGGAGTCCGCTATATTTCTGTGGTTTCCTTAGATGAAAGTCCACGAGGATTTTCGATCCCGTGAGATGCTGTGCGTGTGCAGTACGGGGTACACGGTGTAGCCGCACAGGGCGTCGCGTTCGCCGTACTTATCCTCGCAGGCTCCGTGTATGTGTGGAACGACCACTGTCTTGATCGCATCCATCATGCGACCGCAAGCGAAGATCGGGAATAAAATCCGATCATTTTTTAGAACAATCTCTTCAAAAGACCTGTATGAGTTGTAATAGGAATAGATGGAGACCAAGACTACAGATTTTTCAGACGCACACAAATCATTCATAAAAATCACCAAGAATCAGTCTTCATTGACCAAACATATATCATTGCTCCCAATAGAATATCTCTCATCTCCATCTGACAGGGAATCTGAACAAGCCGGATAAACATGACAACAACTGACGTAAACGGAACTGATGTCACCGTCAAAAAATCGAAGACAATGATTACATCTCTCTTACCGATATGGTCCGAAACACCGAAAATGGATCTGTTCTCATCGGAAACTGACTTCGAAACAGAAACACAATCGAGTTTCTGGGAATCTGGGAACATGTACAACCCGGATTTTAATTCCATCGAATTCGATGGAATTAAAAACGAGGCGTGGCTCAACCGCTTTGCCCTCTCCGTAAAGCAATGGAGTGAACGGGTTAATTCACGTGGGATAATTGCAAAGGCCGGTCGATATGGCGGAACCTACGCACACAAAGATATCGCCTTTGAATTTGCCTCATGGATATCCCCGCAGTTCAACCTCTACCTCGTCAAAGAATTCCAGAGACTCAAAAGACGAAGAACAAAAACAACTCGGCTGGGACATCAGGCGTAACCTCACAAAAATCAACTACCGCATCCATACCAGTGCCATCTCCGAACACCTCGTTCCTGAAGAACTCTCCAAAGGTAAAACCGCAGTAATCTATGCAACAGAAGCAGATGTACTGAACATGGCATTAATTTGGCATGACAGCAAAAGAATGGCGCAGTCTCCATCTCGACAACAGTGGAAACATCCGTGACTTTGCCGACAGATCCCAACTTGTCTGCCTCGCAAACCTCGAAACACTCAATGCGCATTTCATCGAACAAGGCATCCCACAAAGAGAACGTCTAATTCTTCTGAACAAAACCGCCATATCTCAAATGAAAATACTTATCGCAGACACATCAGTCAGAAGACTCAAGCCCCAATAACTCCAAAAAAACCGCTTGAAAAAAATCCTCACCCCTTCCAACGGCTCCTTCCCTAAAAACCCTCCCGGGGCTGAGTATATTACCCCCCGCATCCAATACTACTCTTGCAAATGTATCTCAAAATACACAATATCCCCGGTCAGGGTGAAGTCATCGCCGTCTGCGACCGCGAACTTCTCAATACTACCCTCACCTGTCCCACCTGCGACATCATCATCGACCCCGGCTTCTACGGCGACGCCCTCGCAAGTGAAACCGACGTCCTTGCCGCCCTCACCGCCTCAGTCAACGCCAACATCATCGGAAAACGCGTCTGCGACCTCGCCATCGCCGCAGGACTCATCGACAAAGAATCCTGCATCATGATCGGCGACATTCCCCACGCCCAGATATACGGACTCTGACCATGACACTCACCTCAGGCTTCTGCCCCAAATGCGGAGCGCCAAGCGAAAACGGCGAACTTTGCGGGAACTGCCGCGTCAAAGACACCGTCTGGATCACCGTCCAGCCCCGTGTCCAGTGCACCTTCTGCCCCACCTGCGGTTCCACCAAAACCGCCGGCATCTGGAGTGACTGCCCCGTCGAACGGGAAGAACTCGCGTACAACCTCGTCAACTCCGCAATATCCATCCACAAAGACGTAACCGACATCCTGAAAGACATCCACATCGTTGACATCAGCGTCAACCGCTCCATTGCAACCGTCTTCGTCTCCGGCACCCTCTACGGCGTCCCCCTGGAAACCACCCAGAAAGTCAAAATCGTCTGGGCGCGCGAACAGTGCGACCGCTGCTGCCGCATCTCCGGCAGCTACTACGAAGGCGTCATTCAGGTCCGGGGCACCGGCAGAAAACCCACCCCGTTTGAACTCCGCCGCGCCGCAGAAATCGCCTACCAGATAGAAGACCAGCTCCAGACCGCCGGCGACCGGCTCTCGTTTGTCTCCGACATCGACGAACAGAAAGACGGCATCGACATCATCTTCAGCTCCCAGACCATCGGCAGCGCAATCTCCCACGACATCTGCGGAGCACTCGGCGGAACCTTCACCACCCACCCCAAACTTGTCGGGGAAAAAGCCGGCGTCAAACTCTACCGCGTCACCTACTCCATCCGCCTCCCCCGCTTCTCCCGCGGCGACATCATCAGGCATGACCGCGGCTACTTCCGCATCCTCCGCCAGACCAAAGACATGCTCTTCGTCCACGACCTCGCAACCGGCCAGTCCCGCAACTTCCGGGAAGAAGACAACGATGTCTTCATCGCAAACATCCGCGCTGCCGAACCCGCATCAATCATCTACCGCGACGCAGGCGTCCTCGGCATCCTTGACCCTGCAACCCAGGAAGTCCGTGAAATTCCCGACTACGCATGGATAGAAGCAGACGCAGGCAACACCCTCCTCATCGTCCGTGACCACGACACCCTCATTCCCGCAGGCAAAACCGATGAAAGTCCGCAGGATCCCGAAGAACCAGTTGCAGGAATGCAGGTCTGAACCCTGGGTTGACCAAACCCGCAGACCTTACTGCTGCGGCGACAACGCCTACATCCCCGTCCGGGCAGGTCTCTCCTATGACCTTGACCTCCCCGAACGGCAGCCCTACACCGGCCCCGGCTACCAGCGGCTCGGCGACACCCTCCTTCTCCACGGCGACGCCCCGACAGCAGAGCAGCTCAATATCCTCATCGGCTGGGAACATCCCGCCTGCATCCTGCACCTCAACCATCACGACGGCGTCATGCGGCTGCCTGACGTCACCGTCCTTTTTGGAACGCCCCACGACGTCACATTCCGCGAAACCGGCATCACCTACACCCTCAACCCCGCAAAAGTCATGTTCTCACAGGGAAACCGGCTCGAAAAACAGCGGATCAAAAGCCTCATCCGGCCGGGCGAACATGTCGCTGACATGTTCGCCGGCATCGGCTACTTCACCCTCTCCGCCGCAGTCGCCGGAGCAGTTGTCCACGCAATGGAGATCAACCCCGACTCCTGTGGATATCTGCGGAAAAACGCCGAGGCAAACGGCGTCGCAGACACCGTCACTATCGACTGCGGCGACTGCCGCACCCGCCTTGCCGGCCCCTACGACCGCATCCTCATGGGACACTTCGACGCCCCCGACTTCCTTCCTGCCGCCCTTGCCCATGCGGAATCCGGGACCGTCCTTCACGTCCACGGTATCGGCGACCGTACCGGAAACCTTACAGACACCGTGCAAGGAGCAGGTTTTAGGTATTCTCTCAGCGAACATAAAGTAAAGAAATATGCAAGCCGCACCTGGCACTGCGTATGGGACATAGAACTCAGATGAGACCGACGCTTGAACACAAACGCATCGTACTGGCGGTCACGGGCAGCATTGCCGCAGTTGAGACGATAAAACTCGCCCACGAACTGCGGCGCCGCGGCGCCGCAGTCACCGGCATCCTCAGTCCTGCCGCCTGCGGCATCATCCACCCTGACGCCCTTACCTACGCCTGCGCAGAGCCTGCCCTTACGAAAATAACCGGCATGGTTGAACATGTCCTTTACTGCGGCGAAGGAGGAAAAGCCGACCTGCTCTTAATTGCACCCGCGACCGCCAACACCATCGGCAAAATCGCCTGCGGTATCGATGACACCATCGTCACCACCTTTGCCACCACCGCAATCGGTCGGGGAATGCCGGTTGTCCTCGTTCCCGCCATGCATGAATCCATGTACCGCCACCCGGCAGTCATCAAAAACCTCGAAACCCTCCGTTCCCTGAACATCACCGTTGTTCCGCCCCGGATGGAAGAGGAAAAAGCAAAAATTGCCGAAACTGATACGATCTGTCTCTACGCCGAACGTGCACTCTCCGAGCAGCCCCTGGCGGGCCGCCGGGTCCTCATCACCAGCGGTTCCTGCCGCGAAGAACTCGACGACGTCAGAATACTTACCACCCGGTCCGGCGGTATCATGGGAAGAGAACTTGCCCTGGAAGCATTCCGGCTCGGCGCAGACGTCACCGTCGTCTCCAACACCGCCGTGCACGGCGCCGTCCCCGCCGTCCGAAACATCAGCATCAGCTCCGCTGCGGAGATGCATGACGCGGTCCTGCGGGAGGTGGAGTCCTGCAAACCGGACATCTATATCAGTGCCGCCGCAATCTCCGACTTCGCACCCGAACGGATGCCCGGAAAAATTCCAAGCGGTAGTCCCTGTACCGTCACCCTTTCTCCCCTGCCGAAGCTCATCACCCGCCTTTGTGGCAAGGGAATCAAAATCGTCGGGTTCAAACTCGGTGAGGACGCCGAATGTGAGGCGGAAAAACTTCTCAGAGAGGACGACATTGTCCTTGTTGCCGCAAACCGTCCGGCTGTTATGGGGGCGGATGCGGGCGTTTACCGGCTCATGAAGAGATCCGGCAGCAGAACCGTATCCGGAACAAAATCCGAAATCGCACGGGAACTATGGAACGAACTGCGGTAGCATTTGCCCCCGGCCACATCTCCGGTTATTTCCGGCGCATTGACGGTGACACTCCCCGCACCACCGGAAGCTGCGGCGCAGGGCTGGTTATCGACCACGGTGTTACCGCCACCGTCCGGTCTGCGGAGCAGACCTCGGTCGTGATCACCGACCACCTGCCCACCGGCGACCCCCTGAACCGCTACGGGTCCGGTCTCATTGAGGAACTCCTCGACTCCTTCTGCGTCTCGGCTGCCGTGGAGACGGTTGCGGATCTCCCCATCGGCGCAGGTTTTGGTATGAGTGCCGCCGCAATTCTTGCCACCCTCACGGCGGCTAACGCCGTCTTTGACCTCGGTCTTGCGGAGTGTGACATCGCCGAACGCGCCCATGCGCTTGGGGTCTCCCGCAACACCGGTCTTGGCGACGTTGCTGCGGCTGCGGGCGGCGGACTCGCCGTCCGCACCGCTCCCGGCATTGCCGGAGTTGCGGCGCGGATGTTCCCGGACGCTGATCTTTGTACGGTCACGTTCGGTTCCATATTCACGCCTGACATTATCAGTTCGCCCGAACAGATGCGGAGAGTTTCGGCTGCGTTCCCGAACCGCCTGCCGGAGAACTTTGCGGAGTTCATGGAGAACTCGCGGCAGTTTGCCGAAGCAAGCGGTCTCATCCCGCAGGAGATCCGTCCCGTTCTCGCGGCCTGCGATGACGCCGGCATTCCTGCGAGTATGACCATGCTCGGCTGCGGCGTCTTTGCCGCAGGGGATGACGCCCCTGAGATCCTCGCCGGATTCGGAAGAGCCGTACCGCTGAAGATCTACCCGCACGGCCCGCAACTCCTGGAGATGTAACATGTCAGATATTCCCAAAAGCCATCCAAGATACCAATCGCTCGTTACCCGAAAACAACTCGCGGACTATGCCCTTGCAGGTGTTGTCTCCCTGGAAGGTCTCACCTCCCACGGCCGCGGCGAAGCTTTCGACTACCTGATCGGAGAGAAAACTCCCGCAACCGCGCTTGAGGCGGAAAAACTTGCTGCCCGGATTCTGCTTGCCGCAAAGCATCCGGTGCTTTCCATCAACGGCAACACCGCAGCCCTTGCAGCAGGGGAGATCGCCGATCTTCAGAAAGCCGCGGACTGCGAGGTCGAGGTCAATCTGTTCCACCGCACGGATGAGCGCATCGAAAAGGTAACCGCGGTGCTTGCGCAGGCGGGTGTCACCGTTTCGACCGGTCCGGTCGAACGGTGCGTCCCGCTGCCGCATGACCGCGGTCTCTGCCGTCCGGCCGGCATCGGCTCGGCCGATGTCGTCCTTGTTCCCCTGGAGGACGGCGACCGCTGCGAAGCGCTGGTTGCCATGGGAAAGATCGTCATCACCGTTGACCTCAACCCCCTTGATCGTACCTCCAAGACCGCCACCATCCCAATCATTGACGAGGTCACCCGCGCTCTTCCCAACATTGCCGCAGAGTGCAGGAGGATCAAAGCCGCGGGCGAGACGCCTGAGATGCCTGCATCCTTTGACGGAAAGTACTTCCTCAAAGGAGCAGTTGATGCCATTTCGGAGACCCTGGTGCATGCTCTGGATTGAAAAATACCGCCCGAAAACCTTTGACGAAGTCCTCGGACAGGAACCGTCCGTCCGCCAGCTGAAGTCCTACGCTGCAAGTGCCAACCTCCCGCACCTGATGGTCATCGGCAGGTCCGGCTGTGGGAAATCCGCAAGCCTTGAGGCATTTTCGCGGGAGTTTTACCCGGAATCTGCGGCGGAGAACACCACGGTTCTTCCGGTCTCGGTGATGTTTTCCCAGGGACATGCCTACTTCGCCGAGAACGATCGCTTTGCCGCCCTGTATCAGAAGGACAAGTCGGTTCTTGCAAACTTCAAGTACATCGTAAAATGGCATGCTTCGCTCAAACCCCTTTCTGCCGAGTTCCGGCTGATCATTTTTGACGGTGCGGGCGATCTGCCGAAGGATGCCCAGGCGGCGCTTCGCCGGATTATGGAGCAGTACAGCCGGACCTGCCGGTTCATCTTTGTGGCAAACTCGATGAGTTCCATCATTGATCCGATCCGTTCCCGCTGTGTTCCGCTCTATTTCCTCCCCATCGGCCGCGACCTGATGCGAAAACGTCTTCTGGAGATTCTGGCTCTTGAGGGGGTGCCGGGCGCAGTCTCCGAGGAGAATCTGGAGATGCTGATCCTCGGTGCTGACGGCGATCTCCGCCGCGCCCAGGTCTGGCTGGAACTGATGGCGCTGCACGGTGTCACCGATCTTGCGGAGCTGTCCGATACGGAGACCGGGGCGCTGGCACGTGCGGCGGTTGCCGCGTGCCGGCGCGGCGATGAGGAGGGGGCACGCAGGATAGCAGAAAATCTGATGATCGAGTATGGTCTTTCCGGTCCTGCGGTCCTCGTTCTCCTCCGTGAGGAGCTCCGGCCCGATCTGACTCCTGATGCGGCACTGCTGTTCTCGGATGCGGATCTCTCGGTCCGTGCCAGTTCGAATGAGTATTTGCAGATGAACGCGTTTATC
>DALTYF010000272.1 GCA_029986195.1 Methanocorpusculum sp.
TGCGGCACATCTTGCTCCGGCACGGGTACTGGAAAAGATGGTTCTGCCGGGACGAAAGCTGCTGATTGCGGGGTCAGGGCAGTGCAATATTACGCATGCGGGCGAGGTGAAAAGTTTCACCGGCCACTACGGGGATCACGGCACGTTTCTGCGGCCCGCGCTGATGGCGTTTCCGAACACTTCGGTACGGAATTATTTTGAGAAACGGGGAGTTTCGTTTGTGGAGAAGGAGTCGGGCAAGGTGTTTCCGGCGTCGCTTTCGGCGGATGATATTTTAGATGCGCTGCTGGATGCCTGTGATGAGGCGGGAACGGAGATCCTCAGTTATACTCCTGCGGAGATGGTTTCTTTTGACAACGGGATGTACGCGGTAACGACCCTGCACGGCACCTATTATGCGAAAGTTCTGGTTCTTGCAACCGGGGGTAAGTCCTATCCGCAGACCGGTTCTACCGGTGACGGGTTTACGTTTGCCGAGGCGCTCGGCCACTCGGTCGCCGAGCCGCATCCGTCGCTTGCACCGGTGTATGTCAGCGATCACCGGCTGGCGGATCTGTCGGGCATTTCGATTCCCGGAGCAGAGGTGTCGGTCTGGCGCGACGGAAGGAAACTGTTTGCGCGTTGTGGCGATCTGCTGATTACGCGGTTCGGGTACTCCGGTCCGGTGATTCTGGATGCGGCACGCTGGATGCGGGCAGGAGATCAGATCAGGGTTGCATTTTCTCCCCTGAAAGCAGAGGAACTGGATGGTCTGATCCGTACTGCGTGCACCGCGTCCGGGACGAAACAGGTGCAGAATCTTCTGGATGGTACGGGGTGCCCGGACCGGCTGATAAAGCAGATGGTAAAGGAGTCGGATATTCCGGAGGGGACGACCGGTTCCCAGCTGACCGCAGCACAGCGGTCACGGCTGGTACGGAATTTTACTGCGTATCCGGTGGATATCGATCATGTGGGGGATTTCCGGGTTGCGATGGCAACGGCGGGCGGAGTGGTGCTGGACGAGATCAATAAGAAAACCTGTGAGTCGAAGATCGTGCCCGGATTGTTCTGTATCGGCGAGGTTCTGGATATCGACGGAGATACCGGCGGTTACAATATTCAGGCATGCTTTTCGACGGCGTTTCTTGCGGCGCAGCGTATCCGTCAGATTCTCTGATGGGACGAGCAGGTGTCTCCGTTTTTATGAGGAGGGGGTTACATCAGGAACGGGGTTCTCTGAACCGCAATTCATAATGTTTAAATTCCCCGACTTCCTACTTTGTTATCACACAAGCGCCTCAGTGGCTTAGTGGCATAGCGCGTCCTTGGTAAGGACGAGGTCGCGAGTTCAACTCTCGCCTGAGGCTTCTTTTCTTTTGGGTTGCAGATTTCCGGATTGCTTTGCATGTATCAGTGGGCGTTCCACCTAAATTGATTTATCGCTACGAGTGATCATCGTTGATCGAATTTCAGCCCACGATTCGCACGGCAGAACAGTGCGAACCGCGGGGATGTTCAGGAATAACAGTGCAACGCCGTATCAGTGACAACGTTCATATGATGTTCCATCCAAACTCTGCCCTATGACATCCATGATACTTTTTGACAACGGGACAGCACAGTCCGGACCGGAAAAGAATCGGATGGACAGCATCATACAGCGCCTCAAAGATCATGGAATATGCATTGATCAGTACCACGCCCGGCATGAGGCTGCCCGGTATCCTGCCGTGCAGAAACTGGTGCAAGGAACACGGGGAAAAGATTC
>DALTYF010000273.1 GCA_029986195.1 Methanocorpusculum sp.
ATACTATCTTCTCTCTGTGATCTTTCCGGGGTGTAGATGATTCTTCCGTTCTGCTCAATGATCCATGCGGAGTATCCGGTGGTCTCTTCAAAACTCTTTACGAGTTTTTCATAAATTATGGTCGGGTCGAGTACGACGATGAGATATCCCGTGTATGTTCCGTTTTTGTTGATCAGCGGGAGGATGGAAACCCGGATTTCGTCACCCGTGCCAATTCTTACGGTTTTCATGGTTATGGCCGGGGAATCTGCGGAGTAGGTGAGCTCCGGATTCTTAATCATAACACTGACATACGGAGTGATGATCGGGTTTTCCGCGGGACATGCGTCGATGATCTGTTTTTCGGGGTTCGCGACGAGGAAGTATTTCACCGAAGTATAGGTGGTGTAGATGTCGGCAAACGTCTGATCCACCAGGGTTTCGTTGGTCGGATCTTCCGCGATGATGTCTGCTGCGTTCCGGAGGGCCTGGCTGCCGTTCACGAGGTGCGTTCCGACAGTGTTCGTCAGATTTTCTGCTGCGGCAAGCTGTTCTGCGCATATTTTTCTTCCAGTGGGGGTTCCTGCACCGGCTGGCTGATGCATCCTGCCGAGGATACTGTGAGGATCAGCAGTGCCGCAAGAAGCAGTACAACCCCGCACTCCCTTCCGATGTTCCCCGCATCGATTTTTGACACTTGTTCCATCCCCTGTTTTCAGAAATAATTTTATTTCATTCGAAGTTGTCTGTCCTTCGAAAAAATATTTCAATTCTGATGTTATATTGTATACTCATTGAGGCCTTATTAATCTTCCTCGGATGTATTTAAAGAGTTCTAAATGTGATGCATTATCCCGAAAGATACGGCGCTGTTTTCCGCGTCAGTCCCGCAAAATATTCACTTTTTCCCGGAACGTTCTCAGGGAAGGAGCGGGAAGACATATCCCTGGATGATCAGCAGGAGGAGAAGCAGCAGTGCCGAAAAAAGAATCGTTGTCTCTCTGAGTGTTCTGATGATGCAGTGTCCGCCTTTCTCCAGTGTTTGCTCGGGCGAGCCGATCGTGTAGACACCCGGCTTATCAAACATCACGCCGCATCCTCCGGCAATCAGGCTCATGGGGATACCGCCGTTGAACCCCGGACGTTTTTTCCTGTCCGCCCGGAAGGCTGCAAGTGCCTTTCCCGCCCGTCCGCGGCAGGCAAAGAGAATCAGCAGCAGACCGCCGGTGATCCGTGCCGGAATCCAGGCAAGGACATCATCCATCCGTGCAGCAAACCAGCCGATGCGGATACGATCGTCTTTGTAGCCGAGCATCGCATCCATCGTGTTCGCCGCCCGGAACAGTGCCGCCCCGGCAATTCCCATCCCGAACACCAGTTCAAAGACGGCAAACCAGAAGATCGGCGCAATGATACTGTCCACCAGATTTTCCGATGCCGATTCGTATGCTGCGGACCGTACCTGTTCAAAGGATAATTTATTTGCATCGCGGCTGACCAGCATCTGGACTGCTGCCCGTCCTTCGGATTCGCCCCGGGCAAGTGCCGCCTCAACGGCCATCACATGCTCTTCCAGAGACCGCGACGCAAAGCAGAACGACAGCACCACCACTGCGAGCGGAATCTGAATGAACCAGTACCGGTTTGGGATCAGACTGATCAGAAGAAACGGCAGGGTAAAGACCGCAACGGTCAGCAGCCATCCGGCAATACCGGTGAGGCGTTCCAGTCTTTTCGGGTAATAGTTGGTTTTTCCCCACCA
>DALTYF010000274.1 GCA_029986195.1 Methanocorpusculum sp.
TGACGCACTCCTCCAGCAGAACAGCGGGTTCATCAAAACCGCCGATGTGTTCCTTGGTCAGGGAGGAAGCATGGACGGCGCCGTCATCACCAAAGTAACCGAGTTCCGCACAAAAAACTTCGGCGAGGACACAAACTGGCTGCTCCTGAGTAATGTCAGCAAAGAAGCCGTCCCGAATGCAACCGTCACCTACGACAATCCGGCCGCTCTTCAGGGATACAGTGAGGCCGTCGCCTACCTTCTCAGCACCGCCGACCCGGTCAACGCCTCCGTCTATCAGGACAATCTGCAGGCGTATCTCACCAAAGTTGCCGCCGCAACAAAACTCTCCGCCGCCGAGAAGGACACTCTCGCCGACATTCCGATCCTCTGCCACTTCCGGATCAAAAATCAGGCGGTCAACTGGCTTGGCATGAACTGCATCGACTCCTACCCCCAGCCCACAACCGTCAAGGACCTCATCGATGACATCCACGCTGACCCGGCAAAGTACAAAGCGATCGCAGAGAACGCTTCGATTGGTAAAATCATCGTCATCGAAAACATTGTTGCCGGCCCTGACATGGGAATCGGTATCCACGAAGCGCTCAAAGATGCAGGCGTTCCCTGCGAACGGGTGATATTCTTAAATCTTCCCAAGTCGGCAGAGAATGTGGACAGCATTCTTGATTACTATGCCTACAACAAAAATCTCATCCTTTCCCTGTCTCCGGCAGATGCAACTCCCGCACCCACACAGGCTCCGCTCGGAGTTCTCGCGGTCGTTGCGGGAATCTTTGGTGCAGTTCTCCTCTGTCGGAGAATCTGACTTCTTCTTTTTACTACGAAAACATAGTTTCTGCATACTTTATAATGCATAAAAAGAAATCATGTCATATGAAATGGCATGAGTCCTGCAGATACATGGAGCTTCCCCGCGAGTACTCGGTGGAAGAGCTGGCAAAGTTCCACGGACATCTCGGTCCCTTTATCGTTCTCGGCTACCGCATGGGAAGGTTCGCCCTCAAACACTTTGACAACAACCCCTTTGCCCTCTTCGCCACGGTGTACTGTTCCGGCCGGACGCCGGAGTCCTGCCTCATTGACGGTGTTCAGATCGGATCAGGCTGCACGTACGGAAAACGCAACATCGAACTGTCCGTCTCCCCGTACATCTCCGTCATGTTCCGTCATGCGGATGGCGGGGCTGTTCTTCTCAAACAGGGATCGTATCTTGCGCGGCGTGCCGAGTTCGACGGCGTTGACAAAGAACTCGCCCTTGAAAACTTTGCCGAGGCCATGTACTCCATGCCGGACGAGGAACTGTTCAGCGTTGAGGAACTCTGAATGGATGATCCGATCATCCGATTGGATGGCGTTACTACCACCTATGAAGGTGCTGCCCACCCCGTGATTCATGATATTGATCTTTCGATCGGTCGCGGTGAGTTTGTGATCGTCGGCGGGCCGAACGGAGCGGGTAAGACCACGCTCCTCGAAACCATTGCAGGACTGCTGCCCGTCGTCTCCGGTACCGTTTCGGTCTGCGGCTTTGACGCCGTCCGTCAGGGACCGCAGATGAGAAAGAAACTCGGGTACGTGATTCAGAACTTCGACTTCGATCCCTATACGCCGTTCACCGTGGACGAGGTTCTGCTGATGGGACGATACGGTCTGCTCGGCTTCTGCAAGCGTCCGGGCGCGGAAGATTTTGCTGCGGTTGATCGTTCGCTTGAACGGATGGGAATTACCGATCTTCG
>DALTYF010000275.1 GCA_029986195.1 Methanocorpusculum sp.
GTGCACTCCTCCTCCTGCTCTGCATCGCCGCAGTCATCGCCTGCGGTATCGGTACGGTCGCCGTTCCTCCGGCGGACGTCCTCGCCGCTTTCGGCCATGCGGTGCTTCCCGGACTCATCGACGCGCCCACAACCCCGAACGCCGGATTCATCATCACCGGCTACCGGCTGCCCTGCATCCTGCTCGCAGTCCTTGCCGGCATCAGCCTTGCCGTTGCCGGGGCGGTGATGCAGGGCCTTTTGCGCAACCCGCTCGTCAGTCCTTTCACCCTCGGCCTGTCGTCTGCGGCATCCTTTGGTGCCGCGTTCATGATCGTCCTCGGCCCGATCCTCTTCGGCGCCGCATTCGCAGGCGCCGTAACCGTTGCAGGCATCAGCTTCTCTTTTGACACCGCACTCCTGATCCTCTCCGCATTCCTGTTCGGCTGGATGAGTGTTGTTCTGGTGTATCTCATCTCCCGCACAAAGCAGACCTCACAGGCCATCATGATTCTTGCAGGTGTCGTCATCGGCTACCTGTTTCAGGCAGGTCTGCTCGCACTCCAGTACATCTCCGATGACGAGGCGCTCCGCGACATCGTCACCTGGCTCATGGGCGGCATGTGGGGCGCAAACTGGCAGGCGGTCATCGTTCTTCTGCCGATAGTTCTTGTCTGCTTCTTTTTGGTCGAACGGCGGGCATGGGACCTCAACACGCTTTCCGGCGGCGATGATGTGGCAAAAAATCTCGGCATCAACGTTCCCCGGTTCCGGATACGCGGGCTTATGATCGTCAGCTTCGCTGCATCCGCCTGTCTTGCATTTACCGGCGTGATCGGGTTCATCGGCCTCATGGCGCCGCATATCTGCAGAATGATTGTAGGAAACGATTACCGGTACCTCCTTCCCGCATCCGCGGTGATGGGCGCACTGATTCTCCTCGTCTCCGACACGGCAGCCCGCAGCCTCTTCTCGCCGGTTGAGATTCCGGTCGGCGTTATCATGTACATCCTCGGCGGTCTCTTCTTCCTCTATCTCATCACGCGGGGACACGGGAGGTATCTCGGATGAGAATTGAGACAAAATCCGTCTCGCAGAAGTACGGCAGCATGCCGGTTCTGCAGGACATCAGCATCACCGCGGGTGCGGGAGAGGTGGTCGCACTGCTCGGGCCGAACGGTTCGGGCAAGTCAACGCTGATCAAAACCATCGCCGATATTCTCCCGCCCGCATCCGGAAAAGTTCTGATCGACGGCGTTGATGCATCCGCAATTGATCCTATTGACCGGGCGAAGCTGATCGGCTACGTGCCGCAGTACTTCCACTACACGCCGTTCACCACCGTGCTTGACACGGTGCTGATCGGGCGGCGGCCCTACATGGGCTGGTCGGTCACCGACGACGATCTTGCGGCGGTGGACAAAAGTCTTGCGACGATGCATGTCAGTGATCTTGCGGACGGTTCGTGAACGAACTGTCCGGCGGTCAGCGGCAGCGGGTGTTCATCGCACGGACCCTTGCCCAGCAGCCGGTGTTCTATCTCTTCGATGAACCGACGAGTTCTCTTGACCTCCGCCACCAGCTGGAGACCGTGTCAACGATGCAGAGGATTGTCCATGCGGAAAAATCCTGCATGATTATCGCCCTGCATGATCTCAATCTGGCTCTGCGGTACACGGACAAAGTGGTGATGCTGAAAAGCGGCAGCATCTACGCCTGTGGAACACCGGAGGAGGTTCTGACGGAGGATGCGGTCCGG
>DALTYF010000042.1 GCA_029986195.1 Methanocorpusculum sp.
AAAAGAGATCGGACCAAGCCCTATTGCAGCAGAAAGAAAGAGAAGAGGACTCTAAGATGAAAACATTACATCTCAATATGGTCACCCAGCGTGCCGTCGAAGAAGGCGAAGCCATGGAAGCTGGGAAAACCACCCAAAAATATTTTGATGTCTGCACCGTTGTGGAGATGAATGCAGATGACATCAGAGAGATGGGCGTATCCCCGAACACTGTTGTCAAAGTCACCAGTGAATGCGGCGAAGTGTTTGTCAAAGCAATCATTGCACGTCAGACCTGCCCCCGTGGTCTCTGCCACATCCGCCAAGGTGTCTGGGCCAACCAGGTTGTTCCTCCGCGGACGCAGTCCACGGGCGAACCGCAGTACAGCGGCTTCCCGGTTACCATTGAACCCGCTTCGGATGCAAGAATCGTTCCCGCAGTTGAACTCGTACAGAAAGCCTGTAACAAATGGAACGGCCAGCTTCTGTGGCCAATGTGAGGTTAAAGAATGCCAGAAGTAATTAAAAACGTTGCATGCCCGTACTGCGGTGCCTGTTGTGATGATCTGGAAGTTACCGTGGAAAACGGCAAAATTCTTGAGGTCAAAAACGCCTGCATCATCGGAACGGAAATCTATCACCATGCATCCCGTGAAGGACGTGTCGGCAGCCCGCGTATGCGCCAGCCGGACGGAACCTACAAAGATATCACCTATGATGAGGCGATCGACTACACCGCCCGGATGCTGATCAAGGCCAAGAAACCGCTGATCTACGGATTCGGCTCTACCAACTGCGAAGGTCAGGCAGCCGCCGGACGTGTCGCCGAGGAAGCCGGAGCTGTTCTCGATAACTGTGCATCCATCTGCCATGGTTCCTCTTTCCTTGCCATCTTCGATACCGGATACCCGTCCTGTACTCTTGGAGAGGTCAAAAACCGTGCAGACGTCGTCATCTACTGGGGATCCAACCCGGCACACGCCCATCCGCGGCACATGTCCCGCTACGGTGTGTTCCCGAGAGGATTCTTCACCAACAAGGGTCACCGTGGCAGAAAAGTCATCTGTGTTGACCCGAGATACACCGATACCGCACGCTGTGCCGACTACTTCCTGCAGGTAAAACAGGGTCACGACTACGACCTGTTTGATGCATTCCGTATGGTCATGCACGGCTACGCAGACGATGTTCCGGACCTCGTTGCCGGTGTCCCCAAGGAAAAGATCCTGGAAGTCTGCGACGTCATCAAGAAAGGACGGTATGTGCACATCTTTTTTGGCATGGGTCTGTGCCACTCCGACGGCCGTAACCACAACATTGACATCGCCATTAATCTGGTTCGTGACATCAACGAAGTTACCAAGTGTACGATCATGGCAATGCGCGGACACTACAACATTGCAGGTCCCGGTGTCGTCTGGTCCTGGCAGTTCGGTTTCCCGTACTGCATTGACCTGTCGAAAGGCTCGCACGCCCACATGAACCCCGGAGAAACCTCCTCGGTGGATCTTGCAAACCGTGGCGAAGTCGATGCATTCATCAACATCGGAACCGACGCAGGAGCACACTTCCCGATTCGTGCCTTCGAAAAACTCGGTTCCCACATACCGATGGTCACCATTGACCCGAGCGTCAACATGGCAGCAACCGTCTCCGACGTGCACATCCCGGTCGCAATCGTTGGTGTTGAGACAGGTGGTATCTGCTACCGCATGGACAATGTGCCAATCCAGTACCGTGCAGTCGTCCCGCCGTACAACGGCATTCTGACCGATGAGGAGCTGTTCAACAAAATCCTGAACCGGATGCTTGAGCTGAAGGCCGAGGGTGTTGAGTGCGACGGTAAATGGGAGTATGCAAAGCCGATTCCCTCCTTAATCCCGGTAAAACTTGAACCGGAGGTATAAGTCCATGACCGAATATATCATCAAAAACGGATGTGTTGTTGATCCTACCCAGAGCATCAATGCACAGAAGATGGATATCTGCATCAAAGACGGCAAGTTTGTTGACAAAGTCAGCAGCGCCGCAAAGATCATTGATGCATCCGGCAAGCTGGTAATGGCCGCCGGTGTGGATATCCACTCCCACGTTGCCGGTCCGAAAGTCGACATGGGACGCCTGTTCCGTCCGGAAGACAAACTGTTCCGCTCCCCGATGCGTGGCAAGAACACCAGAATGGAGATGGGTTTTTCTGTTCCGAGCACCACCAAGACCGGCTACGACTACGCCCGTCTCGGATTCGCCTTCGCCATGGAAGCTGCAATGCCGCCGCTTGAGGCAGCCCACGTGCATGAAGAGATCCGCGACACGCCGATCATTGATGAAGGAGCCATGCCGGTTCTGGCAAACAACTGGTTCCTTCTGGAGTACTTCAAGAACGGCGAGATTGAGAACGCCGGTGCCTACGCATCCTGGATCCTGAACGCCACCCGCGGATTTGGTCTGAAGTGTGTGAATCCCGGAGGAACCGAAGCATGGGGATGGGGTCTGAACTGTATCACCATTCACGACAAGGTTCCGTACTTTGACATCACTCCGGCTGAGATTGTCACCGGCCTGATGGCAACGAACGAGTACCTCCGTCTGCCGCACTCCGTCCACGTGCACGCAAACAACCTCGGCAACCCGGGCAACTACGAAACCACCCTGGACACCCTGAAGCTCGTTGAAGGCTTCTCCCCGAACAACGACTTCGGTCGTGAACAGGTCATGCACCACACGCACATCCAGTTCCACTGCTACGGTGGCGACTCCTTCAAGTCCGACTCGTTTGAGTCCAAGTCCAAGGAAGTCATGGACTATGTCAACAGTCAGAAGAAACTGACCGTTGATGTCGGTCAGGTTACGCTTGATGAAACCACGACGATGACCGCTGACGGTCCGTTTGAGTATCACTTAACCCACATGAACCACCTGAAATGGTCCAACGTGGACGTGGAACTGGAAACCGCTGCCGGGATTGTTCCGTTCGTGTACGACCCGAAGACCTTCATCGCCGGTGCCCAGTGGGCAATCGGTCTGGAAATTGCGCTCTTTGCCAAGGACAAGGATCGCTGCTACATCACGACCGACCACCCAAATGCGGGTCCGTTCTGGAGATATCCGAGAATCTACAAGTGGCTACTTTCCGCAAAGGCACGGAACGATGTCATTGAGAACCAGCTGAAGTACGGCAACAAGGTTATTGACAGAACCTACATCGGCGAACTTGCCGACAAGGAACTTACGCTCTATGAGCTTGCCCAGATGACCCGTTCCGGTGTTGCAAAGGCACTCGGTCTGAAGGACATGTACGGCAGCTTAAAGACCGGTCATGCCGCAAACGTTGCTGTCTACGACATCGATCCGGAGAACCTGCCGAGCGATCCCGAACAGTACGAGAAAGCATTCGGTAGCAGCTTTGCCTTCTTCAAGGATGGTATCCTTGCAGTTGAGAACCACGACATTGTCAACTACAGCATGCCGAAGAAGACGGTCTGGGTCAACTCGATTGTGCCGGAGAACAAGCAGGTCGAGCGTGATATCCGCGACAAGTTCCTGCACTCCTACACTGTTCAGCTGGACAACTATGCCGTGTTCGACGAGCACGTGCACAACCCGTATGCAATCAAGGTGGACATCACCCAGTAAGGTGGAGACAAGATGAATACAGTAACTGTAACACTGACAAAACAGCCGGAGTTGTACTTTGAGGCGGATCTTATTACGCCGGATCAGTTTGCCGGAAAATCTGTTGAAGAGATCGGCGCAATCGAGATCTCTGAAGGTAAGATCACGTATCCCCTTTCGGCCTATGCCACTATTGAGGGTGCTGCCGGTGCAACTGCAGCCGAGACCAGGATCGTCTTAAACGGTGACTGGACCCGCGTGAAGCGTATCGGTCAGCAGATGACCGCAGGCGAGATTGTGATCAACAGCAGCACCGATATGTACACCGGCGGCTGGATGAAGGGCGGGAAAATCACCGTGAACGGCAACGTTGACTCCTTCACCGGTATTGCCATGGCGGGCGGCGAGCTGACCGTGAACGGCAATGCCCAGAACCATGTCGGTTCCGCATACCGCGGTGACTGGCGCGGTATGACCGGCGGTGTTCTTCGCGTGAAGGGCACGGCAGGCAATGATATCGGTACCTTCATGCGCGGCGGAACGATCATCATCGAGGGCGATGCATTTATCCATGTGCTGACCCACGGTGAGGGCGGAACGATCATCCTGAAAGGAAACGTTGAGGGCCGTGTCGGCGGTCAGGCCGTGAAGGGCGACGTGTACGTCTACGGTACGATCGAGAACCCGATGCCCGGCTACAAGTATGTTGACGATGTAGAGACCGAGGTTGACGGCGAAAAGGCTGTCTTTGCCCACTATATCGGTGACCTTGGTGAGCGCCACCCGACCTCGAAGGGTCAGACGGTTTTCGCCAACCTCTACCTGAAGAAATAAATCCCTTCAGATCAACATTTTTTGAGAGATTTCTATGATAAATAATGAAAAACCGGTTTTCTTTAGTACTCATCTGCATGATGATCTTGAGCATGCGTTTGAGGATCTGAGACGGATTCACGGAGAAATCACCGGAGTTATCCGCAGTATGGAGGATGCAGCTGCGCACTGTTCTGATTCTGAACGGGAAAAAGAGCTGCGGTTCTATGCGGATGCGGTTCTGGGTCCTGCAGATGATCTGGAGAAGTGGGCTACCACTTATGAGGATGCGGTAAATGCGCAGCTGGAAGGAAATCATCTGGTGTATGAGCGGGACACGTATCAGACGCTGGTCCGGATTTTACAGTGGGACGGGGTGGATGTCCGTCAGCTTGCCCGCTGGATTCGGGAAATGAAGGAACTTACTTCGCATATCGGTCTGGATGTGCCCTATCTTCTGCATGTAAAGCAGATTCCGACAGAACCGATCCCGGAGGACGTGGCGAAGTATCCGGTGTTTGTTATGGACAAGCAGGGCTACTGTCTCTGCGGGATGGATCTGGCCGAGGTTCGTTACATTGATGAGGTGCGCGAACTGATGGAAGAAAAATAATTTTTGGTCTTTTCTTTTTTCAAAAACGTGTGCTGTTCGGGTGGCAGCTTGGGGCTTGCAACTCAGCGCCGAAGGCGCATCTGTGTACATCTGTGGCGACTTCTCTCATCCTGCCCTTTCCCCGTGCAGATCGCAAACCTTTTTTTTAAGAACGATTGTTTCCGCGGGAATTTTTTCCGCAGATGTGTTTTGAACTCTTCCATATCAAGATCTGATCCGATCTGCTGGATGATGGGTCGGTCAAATCTCGCGTACCGGTAGATCCAGTCGACGATCAGATCAATGACCTGCAGGGCGGACTCCTCGGTGTTCACGGTTATCAGATGCGCACCGACTTTGGGATGACGTCCGCGTCTGCCGCCGAAAGTGATACGATAGGAGACCGGTTTTGATTCGAGAATTCCATAGATGCAGGAGCGGACACAGGTTCCACAGTCCACACACCTGCCGTCATCCATGATGATTTTTCCTTCCCGGACACTGAGTGCGTCTTCCTGACAGTACTGAACACAGGTCCCGCAGCCGGTACAGTAGCCGGGCTGGCGGACGGGTGTACAGATTCCGGTGATCCCGATCTCATTGAGCGTTTCACTGGTACAGGCGTTGGGACATGCAGAGATGGCGATACGGACTTTCCCGGGCATGTCCTTACCGAAGTATTTGGCATCGATCTTCTTTGCCATGCCGACTGCATCAATATTGGCGAATTTGCACCGTTCCGTACCGGGGCATGCGGTGATGTTGACGATTTCTCCGCGTTCGGCACCGACGTTGTTTCCTGTGGCGATAAGATCTTCATAAAAGGAGGGAAGCCGATCTGCGGGAATGTGCGGAATTTCAAGCGTCTGCCGGGTGGTGAGGTGAAGTTCGTTTGTTCCGTATTTTTTGGCGAGCTCTGCTGCGACGATAATCTGATCGGCGGTTGCGATTCCGGCAGGCATCCGCAGCCGGACGGTACAGTGTTCTCCGTCCGCCTCGGTTATTACTCCGCCCATTTCGTATATTTTGGAGTCTGATTTCATATATTTATATTTGTATGCTGTCTTTATTAAGATGATTCTGCATTGACAGGTGTTTATTAAATAATTGTCGGCGTTCTGGAAACATCTCCGGCTCAGAAAAAAGAATGGATTAGTGCTGTTGGAGGCAGTACGCGTTGGTCGGATCCACACCCTCAATACCGAGTGGTTTTACACTCTTCATAACCTTCTCGCGGAACTCTGCGAACTCCTCATCAGTCAGCTGTTCGGGAAGCATCTTATCCGATGCAATACTCCGGAAAATCCAGTAGATAATCTTCCCCCACAATCTCCACAACATCATCCTCGGAACGTGCAATATAGAATGTTCTTCCGATTTTCGGATGGCGTCCGCGTCTGCCGCCGAGTGTAATCAGATAGAGCGGATCCTCGAAGTTAATGTACTGGAAAGGACACGCATGAATACAGAACCCGCAGAGCATACAGTCTCCCTGGTTCAGCCGGAGCTTTCCGTTTTCGATCATGATTGCATTCTCACGGCAGTAGTACCCGCAGGTTCCGCAACCGGTACAAAGTCCTTCGTTTCGTATCGGGCGGCGAAGTCCGGTGATGCCGATCTCATTCAGTCGCTCACTGGTACATCCGTTCGGACAACCGGAGATAGCAATACGGACCTTTACCGGCATCTCCTTGCCGAAATGCCGCTCATCCAGTTTTCTGGCAAGGGAAAGTGTATCGATGACAGAATATTTACAGTTCGCATTCCCGAGGCACGCGGTAACATTTACAACCTCATTCCGCTCTGCACCGATCGGCGTTCCGTTCTTCTCAAGAGCTGCAAGAAGATCGTCTAAGACTCCGGACCCACATGAAGCAGCTCAATCGTCTGCCGTGTGGTTAAATGTGCATCCGTAATTCCGTATTTTTTCGCGATCTTTGCAATTCCCGCGAGAGCCTCCACACCCAGCATGCCGGCGGGTGTCCGGAGCTGGATAATATAGTGCTCATTATCCCGTTCGGGGATAACACCACCTTTGAGATAGAGATTCGGATCTGCCATTGTACCTCGATCATTGGAGAGGGGATGATAAAAGAATTGTCTTTACGGTAATGGTGTGAGATCTGTCCGACCAGACTCATGGTTTGCCGGACAGATTTGGTTTTCCCATGGAGTGAAATACGGTCCGGACACCACACTTACGGTGTTTTTGCTTCTCTGAGGATGATTCCGGTGGCAATTGCAACAACCTCACCCGTGAGTTCTGCACACTGTTTTGTATGCTCCGGTGAATCTCGTTTCTGATAGATTCGGGATCAAGGGATGGCATGTGGTTGCTGGAGACTTTGG
>DALTYF010000276.1 GCA_029986195.1 Methanocorpusculum sp.
GAAGCCATCATCCTCTGAAACAATCACCTTAATTAGTCTGGGTGACGGATAATAATGATATGGTATCCAGTATTGTCCTTCCCATAAAAAAGGTCAACTCCCTCGTAGACTCCAAGATCTCCGTCGAGATCAAAGATGAGGGACGCAAATTCGAGGGACGCCTTGTTGCAGTCGACGAGTACCTCAACCTTCATCTCGAAGAAGCAATTGAAGTAAGCGACGCCACCCGCCGGAACCTCGGCACCGTAGTAATCCGTGGAAACAACATCCTGAGCATCTCCCCCATCAACTAACTCCCATGACTGCACTCCAACTAAGTGAAACGGAGACGACCGTCCTTGCACACATCCGGGCAAAACCCGACGGTGCATACCAGAGTGAACTCTGGAAAGACCTGGGTGTGGACAGCAGGACCTGTTCGCGCATTCTCAAGAAACTTGAGGACGGCGGATACATTGAACGTGAAGAATGCAAAAAGGACGGAACCCGTACATATCTCGTACGGATGGTAAAAACAGAGAAAACCATCGACCCGATGCTTCTCATGGCAGGCGAGGCTATCGTACCCTGTGTTGCCTGCGATGAGGAGTGCAACGTCGAACACTGTAAAATGCTTGAAGACTGGGTATACGAACTCGTCTTTTCGGAAATGGAATAAAAATTCCGAAAAAATACCCCGCCTATTTTTCAGAGAATCGATACGTTATTTTATGCAGGCGTAGATGTTTTATGCATCATGTCACAGCGAGCCGCAGATGCTCTTTTTACCGCCCTGTTTTCGTTAACGGACGTCCGCGCACTCCTCCGCGAGACCGCGCCGTCCCATGAGTTCGATGAATCCCAGAAAGCAGCCGCAGCAAAGTCCCTTGCATCCGTCAAAAAACAGATTGCCATTCTTGAGGAGGAACTGTTATGAAATGCGCGGCAAACATCGACGCCCGCATGGTTGAAGAAACCGCCATCAACCTTGACCCGATTCAGGTTGCCGGACGGCTGACGCCCGAAGCGATGAAAGCCATGATCGCCTGGGGAGACGGCTACTCCGTCTGTGACAACTGCAGAAAACCATTCCGGCTGGACTACATCCAGAACCCTCCCTTAAAGGATTTTCACGTGGATCTTGCCGAATGGCTGGGAATGGATCAGGCGCGCACCGTACCGGGCGCACGCCGTGCATTCCAGCAGATTGCAGGAACCTATGTGGAAAAAGGCGACCCGGTACTGATAGGCGCGCTCGCGCACTACACCTCCTACCTCTCCGTGGAGATCGTCCGGGGAGTAGTCCGTGAAATTCCCAAACCCGCCGACAACCACATCACCGCAGATGCCGCAGCAGACCGCATCGAAGATGTCATCCGCGAATTCGGCAAAGCACCAAAACTGCTCTACATCGATCACGTGGACTACCAGTTCGGCAACATGCACGACGTCGCAGGCATCGCAAAAATCGCACACCAGTACGATGTCCCCGTACTCTACAACGGCGTCTACACAGTCGGCGTAATGCCGGTAAACGGAAAAAAACTCGGCGTTGACTTTGTCGTAGGCTCCGGCCACAAAAGTATGGCAGCCCCCGCACCCTCGGGAGTCCTGGCAGCAACCGAAGAACGTGCAGAAGAAGTATTCCGCACAACAAAGATGACCGGCGACCTGACCGGCAGAACCTTCGGCATCAAAGAAACCGGCATCATCGGCTGCTCTCTGATGGGCGCGCCGATCGTCGGCATG
>DALTYF010000277.1 GCA_029986195.1 Methanocorpusculum sp.
GCGGAGGAAAGCACATGAACCAAAAAAAGCGACTAAATCTTTTCGTGACATCACATGATGTTGAAAATTTCTGTGTGTTCTGTGTTTTCCGTGTGTTCCGTGGTTACCCCAAGAAAAACCAAAGAAAAAGCCTCCCGCATCCGGTTTCCAGAAAAAAACCGACGAACTCATTCCGTGCAGTTCCTGCCTTCCGGGAAAGACTCAGGAAAAAAGGTGCGACACACAACCAACCCCCACATTAAAATGGAATCATGCCGAAAATAAAAGTACTATATACTTCCACGCCCTGATTCCCTACAAACCGGTCAATCCCAAGACCCGTCTTGCCCCTGTCATGACACAGGAGGAACGCGAAGAGTTTGCAGAGGTAATGCTTGGCGACGTCATCTCCGCAGTCCGCAAAACCGGCTGCACAGCGACCCTCCTCTGTACCTCCAAATACACGTGCAGCGAAGCACTGGTCGCAATTCGCAAAGAAGGACTAAATGAAGCCATTAACTGGGCACTTCCCCAGTTCCACTGCCCGGCCCTTATCATCATGTCCGACCTGCCGATGACCACACCCGGAAGCCTCCAGCGGGTACTCTCCACCAAAGCGGACATGGCAATTGTACCGGGACTCGGCGGCGGCACCAACGTCATCTTCGTCAAACACCCGGAGACCTTCCATGTGGAGTACTACGGCTTCTCCTATCGCCGCCACCTGCAGATCGCAGAAGAACTCGGCCTCACGGTTGAAATCATCGACTCCATGCGGATGTCAACCGACGTGGACGAACCCTCCGACCTCGTGGAACTGATGATTCACGGCCACGGCAATGCCCGTGAATGGCTGTATGAACACGGATTCGCCCTGTCCGTGGAGAACGGCCGGGTAAGTGTCACGCGCAACGGTGAGAAGATTGTCTGAAACCGCCGACCTCATCATGCAGGCCGAGGAGCTTGCACTCATCGGAAAACTTGACGAAGCGCTCCGCATGTACGACACAGTGGTTGCCGCCGACCATACAAACCCCCTTGCATGGATAGGGAAAGCCTCGGTCCTCAAAGCAAAAGGAAGATACACCGAATCCGCCGAATGTTTCGACGCGGCGCTTGCAGGAATCCACGCGTGGGGAGATGCCGCGGCAGGGGAAACAGACCGGATGGCGGCGTTCGTCTCCATGCTCTCGGTTCTGAAAGCCGAAGTACTCCTGTATGCAGAAAAACCGGACGAAGCCCTTGCAGCAGCAGATGCCGCCGACGCCGTCCGGGATGCGGACGCCGCATCCCTTGTGGTCAGGGGACAGGCGCTGGTGCAGAAAAAGGAGTATGACGCAGCAGGCGACTGCTTCTACCGTGCGGAAGAATGGTGCAACACACATGAAGACACCATGCTCATCCAGGTCTGGCACTGCAAAGTCCGGCTCGCAGAAGAAAACGGCGAAGTTCTTGCCCCGCCGTATGCAGCAGAGATATATGCCAGAGGAACCGGGTTCCGCCCACCGCAGGGAACACCCGAAGAGATCCTCGAACGGGCAAACAATCTCAGAAGCGCAGGTCTCCTCTATGACGCACTCCGGTATTATGACGCAGCAGCTGCCGCAGGCCACCCGAACAAAGCCCTCATACTGTTTCTGAAAGGCGTTGTCTTTGAACAGCTCAGACGCAGCGCGGACGCACTCGACGCCTACAGCGACGCCCTCAAAGCAGACCCGCAGCCCGAGGACGAGTTCCGCATCCGCAT
>DALTYF010000278.1 GCA_029986195.1 Methanocorpusculum sp.
AAGCCGTCACCCACTCAAGAAACGTCCACGGCGTCAGCGGAACCGTCACAAACAGGAAATACAAAATCCCTGTAACCACCAGCGCCGCAGGAACGCTAAACAAAAACACCGTCCCGGGAGGATATTGTGATGAACGGGGGTTTTGGTTGCGCTGATTCCCTTCGCGGTGTTTTATGCGATTTACTCGCGTCGTCACCGGAGGATCGAGGAGGCTATTCCGGATTTTGCGGATCAGATGGCGTCTTCGGTGCGGCATAATATGACACTTGCACGGGCAATTGAGCTGATTGCAGTGGGAGGAAAGAGTAATATGCTGGAGGAGATCCGGCTGATCCACCGGGATATCGTGTGGGGGAGTCTGACGTCAGATGCGATTAAGCGGTTCAGCGAGCATATCCGGATCGGGGCGATTGACCGGATGGGTATTCTGGTTTCGCAGGCTGAGCATTTTACGAATAATCTGTCGCAGGTTTTGCAGATTATCGCGGAGGATGCAAAGAATATGGTGACGCTGAAGAGTGAGCGCCGCGGGGACATGCTGCTGTATGTGATTGTGGTGTATCTGGCATTCTTTGTGTTTGTGTTTGTGCAGGCGATTCTGGTGGTGATGTTCCTGCCGATGATGATGCAGGGCGGGGAAGGTATGTCCATGGTCGGATCAGGTATGGCGATGCCGGGGGTTGGCTCCGGGTTTTCCATTGATGTGTATGATCGGCTGATTTATCATTCGGTGGTTATTCACGGGTTCTGTTCGGGGGTTGTCGCAGGCATGATGGGTGAAGGATCAGCTCTTGCGGGCATAAAGCATTCGTGCGTGATGGTTGCGGTTGCAATGATTGTGTTTGTGATCCTGAAGTTCTTCTTCCTGTCGTGATGTTTTTTTTCATTCAGTGTTTTCTGCGGGGGCTCAGAACTTTATGGACAACACCTGACATCACAGAACGTTATGGGAAACACCGTTTCTTTCCTTCCGCCGCATGCCGGTTCATCAGCGCATTCAGCGCTCCCTCGATCAGCACCAGTCCCCCCTCAACACCGGCAAGGGGCCGGGCAGCAACGGAAACACGGCTTCTGTCCGGCGGCGTAATCCCGAAGAACGCCGCACTCCGGCACCCTGCCGCCTCAAACGTTGAACCAAGGATCAGATCCGGTTCCGCCGCCGCAAGAGCAGCATTGATATCCGCAGAATTCACCGAGTACGGCACACCCTCCGCCGCCCGGTCACGGGCGAACACCACCGGCACATCCGACCCGAAGTACCGTTCCATCATCGCCTTCGCAAACACCGCATAGCTTTCCTGCGCCGCAACCGCAACGACCGGCGGCGTATACTTCCGCAGATACTTATCACAGGAATAAAACATCTGTTCCTCCGCCCGCTGCCGATCTGCAAGCACCGCATCCGCATCCGCATCCGGAAACAGCATTAGCAGTCGGTCAACCGTACCCGGAATATCCAAAAACAGCATACTGCCAAGACACTCCCCCACTCCGGACCCGTAAGACGGATTTGCCGAAACCGTAACCGGCGCCGCCCCCGTCCGGAGATTTTTCCAGGTATCGCGGCAGAACCGCACCGCAACCGGAATCCCGAGCAGCCGAAGCAGCCGCTCCGTCTCATACAGATTCCCGCGCCAGAACAGATCCAGCAGATGAATTCCGTCAATATTGACTCCTGGCCTGCCCGCAGAAACCTCCGGCATCATCGCCGCAAACGCCTT
>DALTYF010000043.1 GCA_029986195.1 Methanocorpusculum sp.
TGCTTGAGGTCGGTACGGTGCAGCTCACTGGAGCCGATGCATCCGAGTACGAGTCGAAATCAACCGCGGGACCCGGGGCCGGAGGCCGCGGGTCGGTCTTCCTCAGCTACGAGGGACACCGCGTGCGTCTCGCCGTCACAGACGCGTCGCCGATTACGATCCGTCACATCGGCGGCGGAACCGTGATGCTGACTTACGGATGCATCGAGGTTCTCGGCAAACTGGAAAAGCCGGGAAGTCACTGCCCGGACCAGGCGTATATTACCATCAGCGGTTCCTGTATGTTCCACTGCAAATACTGTCCGGTACCGGCAAACGCTGCACCGACAAAGTCGGTGGACGAGATTGTTTCTCTCGTCCGGGATGCAGGTGACATTCATGCAATCTCTCTGACGAGCGGGGTTATGGGTTCTGCTGAGGAGGAGGAAGCACGAACCCTTGCGGTGGTGCAGGCACTCAGAGCGTTTGATCGTCCCATCGGGGTTTCGATTTATCCGGTTCACGGCACACGGCCCGTCGCCTCCCTGTGGCGGGGGCAGGCGAGGAGCGTTTGATCGTCCCATCGGGGTTTCGATTTATCCGGTCCACGGCACGGCCCGCCGCCTCCGTGAGGCGGGGGCGGCCGAGGTCGAGGTCAAGTTTAATCTGGAGACGGCAACTCCCGAACTCTTCGCGGAGATGTGTCCGGGTATGGACCGCGGCATGGTCAATGCCGAGCTGGATGAGGCAGTGCAGCTGTTCGGCAGAAACCATGTGTTCACGAATCTCATCTTCGGTCTTGGCGAGACCGATGAGGAGATAAAGGCCGCGATTGATGATCTCTGTGCCCGCGGGATCATCGCGACACTCCGTCCGTTCTCTCCAGGAGGAGATCTGAAAGATCTGCCGCGACCCGGATTCAAGCGGTTCATGAACCTCTACAAGCATCACCGCGCGGCTCTTGCGGCAAACGGTCTTGATACCCGCAAGGCTGCGACGATGTGCATCGCCTGTACCGGCTGTGATATGGTGCCGGGCCGGGACTGAACCGCGATAGTCGGATTTAACTTGCATTATCGCAATACATACAGTATCTGTATGATCTTTCCAACCGAGTGCAAATACATCGGGAGTGCGGCGACGAAACCGTACGGCGATATGGTGTACTTCCTGACGAAGTATCTGATCCATCCGGTACCGGAGGGGTTTGAGATTCTGGAGGTGGAGCATGAGGGGGAGAGCGGCTACCTGCGAAAGGTGAAGTTTGTCCGCCGTCTGGTAGGACCGGAGGATATTGCTGTCTGGGAAGGACCAATTACACCGCACGATCGGACAGGTCTGATCCGAAAGGCGCTGACCACAGGAAAGCGGTGTACCATCTTCGGTGCAAATGATGAAGACCAGATTTTTGTGCTGGATCCGGATCTTTTGGGGCTGGAGACGGTGCATGTTTATGATATTACGCCGCCGCGGGAGAACCTGTCGGAGAATCTGAAGATTCTAGAGGAACTGGGATTTTTCGGGACGGAAAATATTCAGTTTGCACATCATGTCCGGGATATTGCAAAAATTCCGGCGGATGTATATCCCTGCCGGGCCGGGGGTTTTGCAAAAACGCTGGACCGCGACAGTCTGCATGGCGGCGAGCATGTTGCCTGTTGTCTGACCTGCCGCCACATCTGCGGGGAGTGTTACGGCGATGATTTTGTGTTCGAGGATACGTGTCCTTTGTCGCAGGTGGCAGAAGAGCCGTTCATCGCCCGGTGCTGCCGGGCGGAGCGATCCGGGATTGGTATCTACAACGGGAAGTTCGGCGCGGTTGTTCACGGGGGGTCGTCGCCCCGCGTGATGCTGGAGGCGGTTGATACGATGCTTGCTGCATGGCGGAAGAAAAAGGAGGAGGGGTCAGTTCATGGTTAAGCTTGGATTTCATGTTTCGATTGCCGGGGCGTTTGCAAATGCGGTGGAGCGGGCGCAGGCGCTGGGCTGCGATACGTTCCAGATATTTACCCGCAGTCCGCGGGTGTGGGCTGCAAAGCCTATTGAAGCCGCAGGTGCAGATGCTTTTCTTGCGGCTCTTGCAGTGTCGGGTATCGGGCCGGTGGTGGATCATATGCCCTATCTCCCGAACCCCGCAGCGGAGAAGCCGGAGATTTATGCGAAGTCGGTTGCAACACTGACGGATGAGCTGAACCGGTGCAGTCAGCTGAAGATTCCGTATCTTGTTACGCATCTCGGACATCACGGGGTCGAAGGGCACAAGAAGGGACAGGAGAAGGTGATTGCTGCGATCGGTCATGCCCTGGACAACTCCACGGGCGAGACGATGATTCTTCTGGAGAATACGGCGAACGAGAAGAACACCGTCGGCGGTACGTTTACGGATGTCGGTGCGATTGCCGACGGGCTGGGACGCGAGCCGCGGGTGGGGTTCTGTTTTGATACGTGCCATGCGGGGGCGGCGGGGTATGATCTCAAAGGTCACGGGGCGGAGACGGTCTTCGGATGGTTTGCGGACGAGGCGGGAGATCTCTCACGACTGAAGGTGATTCATCTGAACGATATGAAAGGAGGAGTCGGGTCGCATCTCGATCGTCACGAGCATCTCGGCCTCGGTACTCTGGGGGAAGAGACGATCCGGGATGTGCTGACGTTTCCGAAGGTTTCTCACTGTGCATTCATTATGGAGACGCCGTCCAATGAGGTGCGGGATGATGCGGGGAACATGGCAGTCGCACGGCGGCTTGCGCAGATGTGACGGAAATGAATTCTGCAGTCCGGGATCAACTGCTCGCGAATCTTGTACTTCTGCATACGACCGAGCTGGGCGCGGAACGAATCCGGAGGAATCTTTCGCTGGATGCAGGGGATGATGTGGTGTGCTGGTGCAGGGAGCGGATCCGGGATCCTGCGGCGGAGGTGCGGAAACGCGGGAAAAATTTCTATGTCCGGGTGGGTGACTGCGAGATAACGGTGCATGCCCAGAGTGGTACGATCATTACTGCTCATCTATTTTGTCAATGATTTTTTTCTGGAGAAAGAGAACGGACATGATGTTCTTAAACGTGAATGGAGATTCTGAGATAGAAGTTCCGTGGTGTACCTGCGGAGCGAACAGGGGCTTCATCGTTCATTGACTCCGGAAAAATTTCTCCTGCGGCTTTTGTTTTTTTTATGAATTTGGTGTACTGTTAAGTTGGGCAGGATAAAAAACGCAGATGTGCCTGACAGCACTGCTTCACTCGCCACTCAGCCTTAACACAACCAATAAGAAAAAAACTATCACACAGAACCGCGAAGCAGCAGCGACAGCAGCTCCTCACTGCTGCCCGCAACCTCGGCTTCCGTCTCCAGCATGAGATTCACCAGTTCATTGTCGCTGTAGCGCCGGAAATCCGTGCGGATCGCAATCACCCGTTTCCCAAGCGCGGTTGCATACCCCATCTCCCACGCCGTCCCGGAGTCCGCATCGGACCCGTCGATCACCGCAACAACAATATCACTGTTTTTCAAAGCCGCAAGATTCCAGCGGTAGATCAGCTCCTCGCGGTTTTTGCTCCGCGACTCTGCGGTATCCTCAAAGTTCTGGGGAAGATGCACCGAATAATATCGCGAAGCAAGGAGACCGGCAAGACCGGCATTATAGATCTTCTGCGCCTCGGAAAACAGCGGGGCTGCAAGATAGATGCGGTACTGCGCAAAACTCCGGACATCGATCAGCGGAAGATCCACAAATCGTTTGAGAAACACCCCGGGACCCGCTGACTTCTCGTCTCCGTAGTAGGTGCTCGTAACCCCGCAGGTCGGCGACGAATTCACCCCGATAACGGCAACCGGACGCTCCCCCCGCCCGGCTATCAGCTCCCGCACCTGCCCCTCAAGACGATCAAGAACAGCCGCAAACTCCGGCGTATTGAGACGATCAAGGAAGGAGCCGGGACTGCGGGGAACACCAAGATACAGCGTCTCGGGACACGGAAGCGGCACCATCTCAATACCAAACTGCCGGCAGCGTGCAGCAGCAGCAGCCCACACCGCACGGTCCGCATCGGTGGTGATACCTTCGGCACGGAGCTTCTCATTCAGAATGCACGGAGAGACAAGGACATACATTGGTATGTCTGGTAGGAGGTCTGAAGAGATAAAAACCCCGACAGACGGGGCGTTGCACCCGAAATCAGAATAACCGTTCACGCACAATAAGAGTACAGAAAAATGGTCCGGGACAAAATAGCACTCATCGCCTACCGCGACAACTCCTGCGATCCGAAAAAGTGTACCATGAAAAAACTCGAACGGTTCGGTATGCTGCGGATAGTGAATCGCATCCCGCAGATTCCCAAAAGTACCCTGCTTCTTGATCCGACCGCGGGGTTCGTTCTCTCCCCTGCGGACCGCGCCTGGGTGCAGTCGGTAACCGCTCTTGACTGTTCGTGGGAAGTACTTGACACCGCAAACCTCGGACCATGGAAAGGACGGAGGGCACTCCCGTTTCTGGTGGCCGCAAATCCGGTCAACTTCGGCAAACCCTTTACCCTGACCTCGGTCGAAGCGATCGCCGCAACACTGTACATCCTCGGTGAAGAAAAACAGGCAAAGACAATTCTCGCAAAGTTTCACTGGGGACTCAACTTCCTCGCCCTCAACGCAGAGCCGCTTGCCGAGTATGCCGCAGCAAAAAACAGTACCGAAGTACTCAAGATCCAAAGCGAATACCTCGGCTGAAACGGCGGCACCGAGACTATTAACATCTGAAACGACCAACTTAACACATATACAATGGCAAGCGTAAGCATCCGGAGATACGGGCAGATTTTTGATGTACTGGTGAAGTACGGATTTTCCTATTATCTCAACGAACTTTTCCCCGGATTCATCAACACTAAAAAGGTGGCACAGGACGACTTCAGTTCCTACTCCATGTACGCCAGAGTCAGAATGGCTCTGGAAGAACTCGGACCGACCTTCGTAAAGTTCGGCCAGCTGATGAGTACGAGAACCGAACTGTTCCCGCCGGAGATGATCGAGGAGCTGTCCAAACTGCAGGATCGGGTCGGAGTCGTGCCGTTTGACGAAGTCATCCCGACGCTGGATGAGTACATTCCCGACTGGCGGGACGTATTCACCTCAGTGGACCCGCAGCCGCTTGCCGCAGCCTCCATCTCCCAGGTGTACCGCGCCGTCATGCAGGACGGAACCGAACTTGCTTTAAAGATTCAGCGTCCGAACATTCAGGACAGAATCGAGCAGGACATTGTTCTCCTCAGATCCATTGCCGAGCGGATTGAGGAACGGCGGCCCGATCTCCGCATGTATAATCCGATAACGCTGGTGGACGATTTTGCAGTGCAGATCAAAAAGGAACTGGACTTCACCCGCGACGGAATGAACGCCGAACGGCTCGCACGAAACATGCGGGTCTCCGGTATTCCCGGCATCAAAGTCCCGAAGATTTACTGGGAGTTCTCCGGAAAATGCCTGCTTGCAATGGAGTTTGTCTCCGGTGTCAGAAGTGACGACGTGGATGCAATTGTTGCGATGGCCTTGACAACGCGCTCGACAGCGATGGCATGTTCCGTCAGAAGTGACGACGTGGATGCAATTGTTGCGATGCTCTCCGGTTACAACCCCGTCGATGCGATAGGAGTCAGAAGTGACGACGTGGATGCAATTGTTGCGATGGGGATGGACCTGAAGGATCTTGCAAACCGGGGCCTGAAAGCATTCATGGTGCAGATCTTCCAGAACGGATTTTATCACGGCGAACCCGCACGCCGGAAACATCCGTGTCTCGCCAAAAGGCGACCTGGTGTTTCTCGACTTCGGAGTCTGCGGCGTTCTGATGAAGGACACGCGGAACAAATTCATCTCGCTGATGCTTGCCCTCTTTGCAGCGGATACGGACCTGACGATCCGGTACGTGAAAAATCTCGGCGTAAAGATTCCGTCAAGCGGCCTGGATGAGTTCCGCGGTGAATTGTATCTCGCCCCCTGCAGGACAGCAAGGACATGGGTGCCCAGATGAACTTCTCAGGTCTTGTTGCGGCAATTCAGGAGTTGTTCCAGAGAAACAACATCCGCGTTCCCTCGAATCTGATGCAGCTCTTAAAAGCACTGATGCTTGTTTCCAACATTGCGTTCACGCTTGATCCGCAGCTGGAGTTTGCCAAGGAGGCCGAGCCGTATCTGAAGAAACTGATTGCAGAGGACATGAAGAATCCGGATAATGTGCAGAAACGGATTCTGGATGCAAAGGTGCGGCTGGAGGATCTCTCCCGCGTGCCGCAGCAGCTTTCCTCGGTCCTGGAGATGGCGTCGGAAGGAAAACTCCGCATTGATGTTGCGGCAAAGGAGGTAGGCGAACTGCGTATGACGATCGAGAGTTCCATTGATCGTCTGGTGATCGGCATGATGGTCTCGGCCATTGTGATCGGTCTGTCGCTGGTGCTGATGAGTCAGCCTGCCGAGGCAGGATACTATCCGCTGCTGGCCTATGTTGCCGCGATCATTGTCATTGTAATCATCTTCTACAAGATGAAGACCCGAAAACTCAAGCGGGAAGAGTAATTCTTTTTTGTGAGAATTTTCCGGAAAAATCCCTTCAATACATTTTTTGGTACTTTCTCCAACTACTTTTGTTTCTGCATCCTTATATTGTAGTATCCGTCCGGACCCTCTTTGGACGGAAACCGGAGAATATTACCATGTTTTGCCAACAATGTGAGGAAACCGCACGGGGCCTCGGCTGTACAGCCGGAGGCGTCTGCGGAAAAAGCAACGACACCGCGTGTTATCAGGACGCGGTAAACTTTATTCTGTCAGGTCTTGCATACCGGAGGATCCACCAGCCGGCGGGAGCAAAAGTCCCGGCCGATACCGCAAAGCAGGACAAAGCGGTTGTGGAAATTTTGTTTGCAACGCTGACGAACGTCAACTTCGACAAGGAACGGTTCAAAGAGTATCTGAAACTCCTCATCGCCTACCGCGATGCTTATCCGAAGATTCCCGGAGAGCCGAAAGAGTGTGCATGGATCCCGAAATCCGAGGAGGAGATTATTCACCTCGAAGGCGGTATCGGTCTTCTTGCAATTGAGGACGACAACGAACGGTCACTGTTTTCCCTGCTGCTGTTCGGACTGAAGGGTATGTGCGCCTACTACTCCCATGCCGAGGTTTTGGGAAAGACCGATCCGGAGATCGTGACCCTCATCTACATGGGTCTTGCCTCACGGTTCGAAAAGTACACCGTTGCAGAGCGGAAGGCACTGGTTC
>DALTYF010000044.1 GCA_029986195.1 Methanocorpusculum sp.
TTCGTGTAGATCAGAACCACAAACGCAGTTGCAGAACAGACAACGAGCGTATCAATTAAGACACCAATGGACTGGATAAGACCCTGTTTGACCGGGTGTTTGACATGTGCCGACGAAGACACGTTTGGTACAGAACCAATACCGGCTTCGTTGGAGAAGACACCACGCTTCAGACCCCACATGATAGCAGCACCGATTCCACCGCCGACAAACGCCTGTACACCAAAGGCATAGGAGAAGATTGTCTGGATAACCAGGGAAACCTGGGTGAAGTTGACTAAAACGATCATCAGACAGAGGATCATCCACAGCATGGCCATTGCAGGCACCATCCAGACGGAAGCACTTGCCACACGCTTGATTCCGCCGAAGATAATAAGTGCGGCAAGAACGGTCATGACCACGGCAAAGACAATCTGATCCGTTCCAAATGCGTTGGAGAAGGCGAGGGTTGCCGTGTTGGCCTGCACACCAATGAACATCAGACCATAGGTGAAGATAATTAAAACTGCAATAAAGGCGGCAAACTTTGGTTTGCCCAGACCGTTTTTAATGTAGTATGCCGGTCCCCCATGGAAGAAACCATCCTCTTTTTTCTCTTTGTAAATCTGACCGACGGTACATTCCACAAAGCTTGTTGCAGCACCGATGAAGGCGAAGACCCACATCCAGAAAATTGCGCCAGGACCTCCGGACGTAATAGCAACCGCCACACCAGCGATGTTGCCCACACCAATCCGGGCCCCCATACTGACACAAAATGCCTGGAATGAGGAGATGGTTTGTTTACCTTTTTTTTCGCGAATTCCGGTAAATGCGACTCTGCACGCTTCCCCCAGACGGTTCAGCTGCACACCACCGGATCGGATGGTAAAGTACAGACCAATCCCAATCAGGAATACAAACGCAATATACCATACGTAGGTATTGACGATGCCGTTCACCGAAGCGATGGCATCGTTAAGCGCCTCAAAAACACTCATACGTTAAATATTTTCTCACTGAGACAATAAATACGTATGGATTTGCCTGTGAGGAATATGCATAATTAGAAGGAATCCATGGAGATTCCGCCAAAATCCTCGGATTTCACCGGGGAGGTGATACCAAATGCGGACTGGCCTGCCCACGGTTCCAGAGAGTTGGCAACTCCGGCCATGTAGTCCAGAATATCGATGGAGAGTTCGCGCTTTTCCTTGCTTGCCCGCATCTGCTCCATTAAAAATCTGAGTTTCTCCGGATCTTCGCCCCGGAGTTTGGCAAGGGAGATGACGCACATGTAAATGCGGGTGAGATTCCGATCGGTACCGGTAATGGTATCGAAGAACGCCCGCAGAACCTGTGCCTGATACACCTCGCTTCCCATAGTTACTCTACCTTTGCATCTGAGAGGTAATATAGATTACCGTCATTTTGCCGTACTGACGATCCGGATAACATCGCCGGACTTAAGTTCAGTACTGTCCTTGATCCGCATTTTGGTGCGGGCATCAACGGCATACAGGAACCCGTTGCCGATGTCGGTGTGGACACGGTAGGCGAGGTCTTTGGGGGTGGATCCCTTCGGCATGAGGAACGCATCCGGGAGGACAACACCTTTTGCATTGCAGCATTTGTTGTCGTCCTCAACCGGATAGACAACGATCATGCCGATCTCCTCAAAGACAAGGTTGTTGAGTGCATCCTGCACACCGGTTCCGCCGAACTTTTTCATGTTTTCGGCGATCATGGTAAGCGCCTTGAGCTGCGGCGCGGAAAGTTTCGCACCTTCGACCGGCACAAACGTTCCGTCACCGGGGAGGTACCGGAGAATTTTTGCCTGCGCGGCGGATTTGAGGGCAAGTTCCCCTGCGGCAATGGTGGGGACTGCCCCGAGTTCCTTAAGTGCAGCAAGGTTCGCGTCCGACGCCTGATCCGCTTTGTTTGCGGCAATGATCATCGGTTTTGAGACACGGAGCAGAACCTCGCACATCTTTTCGATGTCTTCGGGAGTTGCTTTGGCGAGGTTGATACCGGTTTCGATCACGGCTTCGCGGATCTGGATTGCGTTGATGCGCAGTCCTGCAAGTGCGCCGCCAAGGAGATCGATTAAGACAGCTTCTTTCCCCTGTGCCTGACGGACGAGTTTGGCGAGATGTTTGTCCACGATTCCTGCCATCCACATGGCAAATTCATATCTGAGGAACGCGACATCCTCGCGGGGGTCGCGGGTGCCGATGTCAACCGGGTTGCCTTCCGCGTCGGTACTTCCCGATGCGTCAACGACCTGAATGATGCCGTCGGCTTCCCGGAGGTTGTCAAGGAACTGGTTGCCGAGTCCCCTGCCGAGGTGTGCATCAGGCACAAGTCCCGCAACATCCAGAAGCTCGACCGGAATGAACCGGACACCGTCAACGCAGGAGGTACAGTTTTCCAGACCGAGTTCTTTGCAGGGACAGGGTGACCGCACGTAGGCAACGCCTTTATTTGCATCAATGGTGGTGAAGGGGTAGTTGGCAATCTCAACGTTTGCAAGGGTCAGCGACTTAAAAAATGTCGATTTCCCGCAGTTTGGTTTTCCCGCAAGGGCAAGAAGCAGCATGGGTACATTCTCCAGAACTTTCTCCGGCGGAACACGATATTTTTCCTGCCGGATATATCTTTGAGGTATGATTAGGTTATGCAGACAGATGTATCCTTCGGAACTCCGGGCGTTGCACCTTTATTCCTGAACAGTCCACGAACCACACAGAACGGAAAAAAAACATCACGGACTGCTGCCGGACACAACCGCATCCGCATACTCCGCAACCGCCAGGTCAAGAACATCCGAATCAATGGATTCGGCAAGACGGCGGTTGTACTCTTTCATCAGCTTTTCCGAGAGAAGGCAGCGGGAACTTATCTCGTACTGACCGGCAGTGATACCCTCCTGCGCCATATCCATCACTGCACGATCAACCATCGGTGTCATCAAAGGCTCCATAATATCCATAACACACGCGCCGCGGTTCATTCCCGGAGGAATGACGGTACCGTAAAGAGATCCAATCTCTGGATCCAGTCCCGCTCCGGTGACAGAGACTGCGGTGCTTGCATACAGAACCGCATACCCGTGTGCAAACATTGCATTTACCGGATCCTGATACGGCGTTTTTTCCCTGCGCCGGTAGCCGAGCTCCGGCGCGGCAACACGGGAGAGAATCTCATAGTACATGTTGCGGGTAAGCGAAAACACCCGCGCAAGTTCCGGAAGGGTAATCAGAAACTCAAGCTCGCGGGATGCGTCGGCAAGTATCTCAAGTTCCCCCTTGTAGTACAGACCATCCTCACGTCCGGAACCAAGTTCATTGAGATACCGCATACGGGACTTCAGGGACGAAACGATAACCGACATCGCAAACCGGTGAACCGGGATGTTTTTCTGCGCTGATCTCAGGGGAAAGGCCGTGTATCCGGGAGGACGGACCATCCCGACCGGTTCCCCGTGAACATCAAAGAACGAGACAGGGATGTTGTTTGCCGTCAGATGCGCAACTGCCGCAGTCTCAAGGGTATGACCGCCGACAATGAGAAGATGGCGGATGGAAGACAGCGGGTATGAGCGCCGTGACGTTCCCTCGCGAATGGTGAGCGTCCCGCGGGTTGCACGAATATCCGCACCGTACCCCCAGACGGTAACCCAGGGAACACTGCTCTTCATCGGAACAGATCTCCCTCGTTCTGGCCGTTCAGCTGGATTCTGCATTTGCCGCAGAAGTATTTCCGTTTTCGGTCCAGATCATCAAGATTGCGCGGGCAGTACATGATGCAGCCGGGATTGTCACAGTGCTCCAGACCGAACAGATGGGCAATCTCGTGCGCCCCTTCCTTGACGATGCGGTCAATGAGCGCATCGTCGTCCGAATGGCGGCCATAATATTCATTCGTCAGCCGTGCGGGAGACACCACCGCAACACCGAGAGCGGGATAGGCAAGACCAAATACAAAGTCGGCGAGCGGTTCAAAGAGATCGACCGGCGTTACCAGCAGGACTTTTTCATGGAGGTGATTGAACTTGTTGTAAAACTCAATATCAACGTTCTCAGGTTTGAAAAGCTGGGGATACCGGCGGCGAAAGATGTCGAGTTTCGTGAGAATTTTCACCGCGTCGCACTGCTGACGGAGAGGATCAAACCCTTCGAGCGGAAAAGTACCGTTGTCGATGCGGGATACGGGCATCTCCAGTACGCCCGAGAGCTCCTCGGTGACGGGTCTGCTCAGACCAATAGGAACCCTGCTGTCCCAGAAAACGTGTACTCCCATGTTGGTAGATAATTTCATTGTGACGGGACATAAACATATTGAACACTCGAGCAAAGGACGGGGACGCGTGTCAGCATATCAGATTGAAAAAAGCGTAGGGACATACATCCGCGATCACTACCGTTCGGCGATGGAGATAGGATTCGGCGGAAAAACAATTGCAGCAGAGATTATTCAGGAGGCAGGCATTCCGGTTCTGTGTACGGACGTTCACTCCTATCCGACGACCGCAGTTCCTGCGGTCGTGGATGACGTGTTCTCTCCGACGCTTTCCTACTATCAGGGAGCGGACGTGCTGTATGCGATCCGGCCCGGATGCGAGATGATCCCTCCGATGATGGAACTTGCGGAACGCACCGGAGCAGAGCTGATCGTGTATCATCTCGGGTTTGAGCTGTATGAAGACGGGGGGGAGACCATGGATCTCGGGGATATTCTGCTGCACCGGTACGTGAAACACCCGTAAGAGAGGATGCGCGTATTCCCTTCCCCTGCGGCAGTCGGTCTAAAAACTATTTATTTCTGCATATCCAATACCATATGATTTCCGGGTTTTTTCCATGAATAAGGCGCAAAAGAAATGGCTGTTTATTTCAGTCGGCATCAGTGTGGTTGCACTCGTTGTGATGCTTCTTTTGACGTTCGACACCGAGACACTTGTCGCGTTGGAAAAATGCAATCCCTGGTACATTCTTCTCGGTTTTCTTTTGCATATCTTATCGATTGTGTTCTGGGCACTGCGTATCAAACTGATGTGCTGGTCGCTCGGGTACCGCGTGCCGTTCTTCCATTCGGTAAACCTGATCTGTGCAAACATGCTGGTCGCAGCCGTAACGCCGTCCCAGGTCGGCGGCGAGGCGGTGCGGGTGTATGAGCTGTACAAATCGGATGTTCCAACCGCTGATGCGACCGCCGTGGTTCTCATGGAGCGGGTCTTTGACGGTATTGTGCTCGGTGTCGGAACAGTCATCGGGGTGTATCTGCTCGGCAAGATGTTCAGTCATCTGAACTTCCCCCTGGTATATATGGGCGTTGCCTATTTTGCAACGTTCTTCTTCATCGGCGCGCTTCTGCTGTTTGCTGTTCTCGTGAAACGGCCGCAGTGGACAAAGATCATCGTTGCAAAAGTTTCGGGACTTTTCACCCGCCGCTGGGATTCCCAGAGAATCGACCGGCTGCTTGGCATGCTGGATGAGAACATCGACCGGTTCTATGTAACCATCGGACACTTCGGCGGCCGTTCAAAGATCGGTATGGCTCTCGGGCTGCTGATGACCGTTGCGTTCTGGGTCTCGGAGTTCATCATCGCGTCGGTCCTGATGGTGGGTCTTGGGCTTGAGCCGATGTTTCTGATCTCGTTCATTTTCCAGCTGCTGATCGCAATGATCATGATGATTCCGCTAACACCGGGCGGTGTGGGCGTTGCCGAGGTAAGTATTGCCGCGTTCTACTCGATCATCATTCCACTGCCGCTGGTGGGTGTGTTCGTGCTGCTGTGGCGGCTGATTCTGTACTACTTCAATGTGGTCGTCGGGCTTATTGCAAGTCTGCGGATTGTGCGGCGTGAAGCCCGGGATTCTCTGAAAAAAACACAGGAGTAACTCTATATTTAAATTGCCAGCGGACAATTCAGTAAGTAAAGAGTTCTTGGTATCCTCATGGACACAAAACAGAAAAAGTGGTTATGGATCTCCATCGGGCTTTCGATGGTGATTCTCCTTGCGGTAATGGTTCTGACGTTTAACGAGAATACCATTGAGTCATTGAAAAATCTGAATCCCTGGTTCCTTCTTCTTGCATTCTGTCTGCACATGGCCGCAATGTGCGTATGGGCGCTGCGCATCCGAGTAATGTGCAGGTCGCTCGGGTATCTGGTGCCGCTGCGGCACTGTCTGAATATGGTTTGTGCGGGACAGCTGATCGCATCGATTACCCCGTCACAGGTCGGGGGCGAGCCGGTGCGCATTCATGAACTCTACAAGGCAAAGATGCCGGTTGCGGATGCAACGGCGGTTGTCCTGGTGGAACGGCTGATGGAAGCGGTGCTGCTGGTGCTCGGCGTTATCGTCGGTATGGGTCTGTTCTCGATTGTGTACAGTAACGGCGAGGTTCCGGAGATGGTGATTACGGCGGCATGGATAGGTACGGGATTTTTTGTGGTGCTGCTGGTCATTCTTGCGGTGCTGCTTTCCCGGCCCCAGCTTATCCGGAAAATTGTGTTTAAGATTGCAGGATTTTTTACGAAGAAGTGGGACAGCGAGCGGATTGCAAAACTCACCGCACAGATTGATGAGGCGATTGACCGGCTGTATCTGACGTTTGAGATGTTTGCCGGCCGGGCGAAGATGGGACTCGTACTCGGGTTTCTGTTGACGATTGTGTTCTGGGCCTGCGAGTATGCGATTGCGTCGGTGATTATGATTGGTCTGGGCTATCCGCCGAATTTTCTGTTGTCCCTTGTGTTTCAGCTGATCATTGCGTTGATTCTGATGGTTCCGTCAACGCCGGGCGGTGCAGGTGTTGCGGAGATCAGTTACGCGGCGTTTTATTCACTGATTCTTCCGTCGGCGGTTGTGGGGGTGTTTGTGGTGCTGCTGCGGCTGATTCTGTACTACGCGAACCTTCTTATCGGGTTCATTGCAAGTTTCCGGATTGTGAAGCGTGAGGCGGCAAATCAGCGGGTGGAGCTGGAGGAGGAGGCAGTCTGAACCGGGATTATATTCCTCTGCGCGACCGGGTCCGGTATGTTCTGACAAAGGATGACCGGACCGAGGATTTTTACCGGTATCAGTATGAACGGCTGTTTTCACGGTTTTATTCTCCCGGGGAAGGGTGTCTGCGATTTGGTTCGCTTCGCCTGCCGCGTTTGTTCACATCCGCACACCCGACGCGGGAGGAAGGGTACTATGCGATGTAGATCGGGGATATTCTGTTTCCCGC
>DALTYF010000045.1 GCA_029986195.1 Methanocorpusculum sp.
ATTCATGCCAACAAGGCGGGATACCTCATCCGCGCCGGATGCAGCCCTCGCCATTGATCCGGCAAACGCGGCGGCCTTTGTAAACAAAGCAAATGCCCTGGTAGTCCTGGGAAAAACCGGTGACGCGGAGGAAGTGCTCCGCAGTGGAAGAGAGGCGGTGCCCACGGATGAACGCATCGCAAAGATCTTGGCAAACCTTCTCGTGCGCACCGGGAAGTGGGAGGAAGCGCTCGCAGTTGCGGAAGAGGTTCTGTTAATCACTCCCGAAGATGACGAGGTGTGGAGCATCAAAGGCGCGGCCTGTGCGTATCTGGGAAGAAAGGATGAGGCGGTCGCCGCATTCGGAAAAGCAATGAAGATCAATCCGAAGGAGAAATCCTACAAACACAACCGCGACGCGATTAAAAGTTCATAAAATATTTTTTTTTTACAAAGTTTTCAAAAAAAGGTGTCAGGCATTTGTCCGGTATGCCTAAACAACTTTCATCTCGATAGTATCGTATCCGTACTGAAGAACCATTTCATCAGCAGTCTTGTTGGTAACAAGCGCAGGGCGGATTGCCATCGTTGTGGTATTGCTGGTTGCGTTTACCACCGGGAAGTTCATGAGTCTCATCGTACCGACGGTCCAGTTGGCGTAATCAATGCCCATCTCAATGGCCTGATCTTTGGTGTAGGTCGTCTGGAAGAAGGAACCTGTGGACTTTACGGTTCTTGGCTCGCCGATTCCGAGACCGACAACGCCGGTGGCAATCTGGTTGTACTCCTGATTCAGCATCCGGAACGGGTGCTCGTATGAGGAGTTAATCAGGATCGGCGTTCCGTTTACGACGTCCACCTGCTGACCTGCAATAAGACCAAGATACTCGGTTACGGCCGGAAGTCTGTCGGCGGGAGAGGCGTTGTAGACATCAATCGAAGAGGTGACCATCGGAATATCGCCGATATACATCGTATAATCCACTGCCACGATGTTTCCAGCTTCAATCGTTCCGGTGGTGGTTCCGCCGTTCTGGTTGAAAATATTGCCAAAATTACTGAACGAGAGGATACACATTACGACAAGAAGGACACAAAATGCGACTACGCCCACCTGCGTCCAATTAATATCCTTTTTCTGACGGGTTTTATCGCCCGCGTTACTCTTCGTCTGTACTGCCATTTCTCTATAGTATGGGAAGGGATGCCTCATAAAGTAGTTGCTGTCCCCGGTTTGCCAACACACGAATGTTTATATAAAATCGTGACTTACTATTAGTAAGTCACGATGAACCGCTCCGTGCGAGTGACCAATAGCATACGAGGTAAAATATCATGTCAATCAGACCATATCAGTTCAGTTTTACATCCCTTGGCAACGAGCTTGACTCGCTGTTCGCCGAAATGGAGGCACGTGCATGTGCCCTCATGAACCAGTCCGGCGCATCGACTCTTCCGGCCGCGGTAAAAAGCGGCAACTACTCGGTGTTCGGCAGCGATTTCCACGTGGATCTCTGCGAGAATGAAAACGAGATCATTGTCGTGACCGATCTGCCGGGCGTGGAGAAAGAGAATATTTCCATCAAGCTCCTGAATCCCGAGACTCTGATGATCAGAACCGAGCAGCAGTCGGAAACAGAGGAGGGAACGGAGGGCACCTATCATCTGCGCGAGCGGAAAGCCGGCAGTATGCAGAGAAATATCCACCTGCCGGCCGCGGTCCAGGCGGAGGGGGCAAAGGCCAGTTTCAAGAATGGTGTTATGGAAATTACCCTGCAAAAGGAGAAGGCAGAGGAAGGAACAAGTATCACTATTGAGTAATCTTCACTTCAACCAGCCGTTCTGCAGGGAATACCACTCCCGATCCCCTCTCCATACCCCAATACTCCCCACTTTTTTGTTCGATGCATTGATGCTGTTTCACTACGAATTAGTATCTCAAGCAATGGAGAAGAAGCAGGTCCGTGACTACATGACGCACGACGTCATCAGCGTTGATGCGGGCGAGACCATTGGTGATGTGATTCACCTGATCCACACGACCCGTCATGACGGGTTTCCGGTGGTGCGGCAGGGCAAAGTGGTCGGCTACATCTCTGCGCGCGATATTATCGGGGAACATCCGCTGACAACCGTGGATCAGCGGATGTCGCGCCATCCGATCAAGGCAACGTCGAATCTGACGATCACCGAGGTTGCCCGCAGGATTTTCCGTTCCGGTATTCAGAAGCTGCCGGTTGTGGATGAGGAGAATACCCTTATCGGTATTGTTTCGAATGTGGATGTGATCCGGTCGCAGATTGAGCGGGTGACGCCGGAGAAGGTTTTCAATTTTATGAGTACGCTGCATACGCTCTACGGGGTGGATCCCACGCTTTCGCGGGAGATGATTCCGATCGGAGATATTCAGCCGACCCAGTCCCTGGTGTTTCAGGAGGAACTGGAGGGCAGGATGTATGAACTGAAGATGCATCTTGCCGAGCCGGTGATTGCGGTGCGGTGCTGCGGCCGCCTGATTCTTGTGGACGGGCATCACCGGGCGGTTGCGGCACAGCGGCTGGGTATTCCGGCGCTTGATGCGTATGTGGTTTCTATTGATGCGGATATTGAGCTGGGGCTTGAGAAGACGGCGCATTCGATGCATATCTATACGCTTGCGGATGTGCGGATTGATGACAGTCCGGAGCATTCACTGGTCGGGCCGACGCATCCCGGGTTAATTCCGACGGAAAAGAAGCTGGTTTCCGATTATATGACGATTCATGTGTTCAGTGTTCCGGTTACGGGGACGGTGAAGGATGTTATCCGGCTGATTCGTGCGACGAGTCATGACGGGTTTCCGGTGGTGGATGAGGAGGGGTGTGTTGTCGGGTTTATTGCGGCGCGGGATATTGTGGGGGCGGCGGCGTATGATCCTGTTGTCGGGCTGATGGAGCGGGTGCTTCTGAAGACGTATCCCGACAGCGGTATGACGGATGTGGCACGGAAGATGTTCCGGTTCTGTATTCAGAAGCTGCCGGTTATCAATCATCAGGATAAGCTGATCGGTATTATTACGAATGCGGACGTTATCCGGTCGCAGATTGAGAAGGTGACGCCGGAGAAGGTGTTTGATTATATTCAGACGCTGAAGACGCTGTACGGGGTGCAGCCGCAGCTTTCGCGCGGGATGGTTCCGGTTGACCGGCTGATGCCGACGCAGTCGAAGGTGTATATGGATGAGCTTGACGGGAGGAGTTATGAGATTACGAAGGGTCTTGCGGAGCCGCTGATCGTGGTGCGGCGACAGGGGAAGCTGGTTCTGATTGACGGGCATCACCGGGCGGTTGCGGCAAACCGGATGCATCTGAAGGAGCTTGAGGCGTATATCATCGATATTGATTCGGATGTGGAGCTGGGTATTGAGAAGACGGCCCGGAATATGCGGCTGCGGTCGCTGGATGATGTGCAGGTGCTGGATGAGTCGCGCTGCGCATTTCTTGCATAATTCTTTTTTGTGACGGGGGTAGAGGCTGGGAGGGGATGTTCCCGGGTATCGGTTTTTGGTACGATCCAAGTATCTATCTCTTTTCAAACGCAGAGGAGAGAGTATGCCGGTAAACAGGAGGAATGTTGAGGTTGCCGCGCTTCTGCATCATATTACTGCTCTGTATCAGGAGGATTGAGCTGCAGGCGCGGGATGAGCGGGTGGTAAAAATTACGCATGCGGTACGGAAGTCACAGGAGCTGAGTCCGTCTGAGAAGGAACGGGTGCGTTCCCTGCTTGCCGAACGGGAGTGGGAGCGGCTGAAGGGGTTTCTGGAGATGCTGTGAGCGCAGGGGAAACGGGATATAGGCGTTGTGCGGCGTGCCCGGAGAAAGGGCCAATTTCCCCGTCTTTCACGGACAGAATGAGAATAAAAAGTGTCTATGAGATTCTGTATTTTCTGTGATCAAAAAAGGAAAGACGGGGAGTTTTTTCCGTCGGAAAAAACTCCCCGTGCCGTTACTTACGATGAGATCCGCGTAAAGACATCGGTGTTGATGCTGCCGAATTTTCCGTCCCGCGTCACATAGTACCTGAGCCAGCCGGGATTGTTGCCGGTTGCGGCGGCGTCAATCCAGTAGCTTAACCGGATCGTCTTCTTTTCATAACCCGGAAGACTTTCGTAGCTGTCGCCGTCGTGCGTCATGATGATGTCAAAGTCCCCGGCAAGAACACTGTCCTCGGATATCTTCTTTCCGTAGTAACTTATTTTCTTCCACGCATCACCGCGATAGTACCAGGTGTACGGCCAGCTCTGATCGGATGAGATCGCTACCTTGTCTGCGGCGTCGATTGCGGCCATCATTTCCACAAGGTCTTCCGAGTTCTGTACCTGTACAATCGGCTCTGCAATATCTGCGGGGGTAAACGCCACATGGAACGTGACCACCAGCAGGAAGGCACATGCAAGAACCATCAGCGGTTTTGTGTACTTTCCGGCAAAGGAGAGTGCATACGCCGCAACGAAGATCATCGGCACCAGCTGGTGCAGTGACAGCCACGGAACCTTTTCGCCGATGTAGGCATAGGTGAGGCAGGCCATGATTGTCCAGTAGATCGCAAACCGGATGAACTCCTCCTGACGGTTCAGCACTGCGGGAGGTTCCGGACGGCGGAAGAGGTCTGCAAAGGAGAATTTCCTTTTTGCCGCCGGAACCGGCGCCGGAGGCGCGGGTCCGGACTCCGTCTCTCCGGCGCTTTCAAAGAGTTCCGTATCAGCGGCTGCGTCCGGGGTTTCGTCTGCCGTCGCCGGTTTTTCTTCGCACGGACGGCGCAGATACAGTATCACGCCCGCGATTGCAAAGAGAAGAATCGGCAGTTCATACAGCACAAAGAGCAGCAGATAGTAATACGGCGGACCGCCGATGCGCTGCTGGTTATGCATGTTCAGCCAGTGTTCGATAGCGGACGGGCCGGCGGTGAGAATCACTTCCGGATGTGCGCCGAACGATGAGTAGAACAGGCATCCGATCCCCGCAAATACGAGAAATGCAAGAACCGCATCGCGCAGCCAGTGTACGGGAAGCGTGATCTTTCTGCTCCACACCAGGTAGAGGAAGAACAGCCCGAATGTTACCAGAATGAGCGGCATGTTCTCCTTCGAGCACATGCCAAGAGCTGCGGCTATGCCTGCGATCAGCAGATAATACCACTTTCCTTTCTGAATCCATGCAAGAAACGCCACGATGATCAGCAGTGAGAAGAACACCACAAAGACGTCATTGCGCAAAAACCGCGAGAAGTAGATCATCTCCGGGGCGATGGCAACAAAGATGCCGGCAATGATCGCAGTCTTTCCGGAAAGATACTGCATCCGGTACAGACAGTACACCAGCGGGATCAGTGCTGTTCCGAAGATGCACGGGAGAATGCGGCCTACCAGGTCCGAGTCACCGAACAGTGCAAACATTCCTGCGGTAACATAGTACAGGAACGGGCCGTGATACACGGGATCATAGACATATGTTCCCTGTGTCAGCAGCTGATAGGAAAACCATGCGTGAATCGCTTCGTCATGATGAAACAGTTTGAGATCCAAAAAGGCAAATCTCAGAATAAGAGCAACAATCAGAATAGCGAGAAACACGTGTTCAACACGAACACGATTTTGGATGTGTGACAAAAAGGTTGGGGCGGGCATAGGGCCCTCACCTCGGATTTTAGTTCTCCAGAACAATCTCGATGCTGATATCCTTCGGAACCTGGATACGCATCAGCTGTCTGAGCGCACGCTCATCGGCGTCAAGGTCGATGAGGCGTTTGTGAACGCGCATCTGCCAGCGATCCCACGTTGCGGTACCTTCTCCGTCCGGACTCTTCCGGATAGGAACGATAAGACGCTTGGTCGGCAACGGGATGGGTCCTGCCAGATTTACACCGGTACGCTCTGCAATCTCTCGGATACGGGTACAAACCGTTTCCACTTTTTCATAATCCGTCCCAGTAAGGCGTATTCTGGCTTTCTGCATTGTCAATCACCACAAAAAATTCGTGATAGATGAGATTATCTCATCTGCTTTGGTTTGACGTTCAGAACGAGACCTGCTGCAACGGTCATACCCATATCACGGACTGCGAAACGTCCGAGCTGCGGGAGTTCCTTTGCTTTCTCGATAACGAGCGGGCGGGTCGGCTGGATGGTGCAGATTGCTGCATCGCCGGCCTTGAGGAATGCCGGGTTCTCTTCCTTTACCTGGCCGGAGCGCGGGTCGAGTTTCTTGTCAAGGGAGATGAACATACAGGCGGTCTGGGAGGTGTGGCAGTGGAACACCGGGGTGTATCCGACGGAAAGGACGGACGGGTGCTGCAGGACAACGATCTGTGCCTGGAATTCCTCGGCAACGGTCGGCGGGTTCTCAACCGGACCACAGACATCGCCACGGCGGACGTCGTTCTTTGCGATACCACGGACGTTGAAACCAACGTTGTCACCCGGCAGTGCCTGCGGGATTTCTTCATGGTGCATTTCAATGGATTTAACCTCACCCTCAACGTTTGCCGGCATGAAGGAGACCTTCATTCCTTTCTTCATGACACCGGTCTCGACACGTCCTACTGGGACGGTTCCGATACCGGAGATGGTGTACACATCCTGAATCGGGAGTCTGAGCGGCTTGTCGGTCGGCATGTCCGGCTGCTTGAACAGGTCAAGTGCCTCAAGAAGAACAGGGCCCTTGTACCATGACATGTTTGAGGACAGAGTCTTGATGTTGTCACCGGCAAATGCACTGATTGGGATGAACGGCGTCTCGGCCGGCTTGAATCCGACGGATGCAATGAGCTTGGACATCTTGTCCTTTGCTTCGTTGTACTTCTCTTCGGAGTACTGGACGGCGTCCATCTTGTTGATTGCAACGATGATCTGGTTGATACCAAGAGTCTTGGACAGGAAAACGTGTTCCTTGGTCTGCTCCATCGGGCCTTCGGTTCCGGAGACGACGATGATTGCTGCATCAGCCTGGGATGCACCGGTGATCATGTTCTTGACGA
>DALTYF010000046.1 GCA_029986195.1 Methanocorpusculum sp.
ATTCATTTTCAGAATGGCCCTGTAGATCCATTCAAGTACTGGATAAAGAAGATATAATTCAATAATTATAAGGAAAAACCACATATGAGGGTTTGATTCTGCAAATACATAGGCACATATGACATCAAGAGTTGTAGGAATATCCCACATGCCTTCAGAGATTTTCGCTTTGAATATATTTGCTATGAGATAGATTGTGGAGAAGATCAGATATGGAGGTATTATCCTCAGGTATCTTTTTTTGTAGAAGGAAATTACGCCCTCTGATGGTTTATATGATAAATATAGGACGAATCCTGAGATACATATAAAGAGAGGAACGGCAAATTGTGCGAGACTATTCAAATAAATTACTGAAAGTAGATTTGCCGTATCTTCTACCCTCATAGTTGCCGAAGCAGTGTGAATGTAAATAACTGCAAGAATGGCAAAACAACGTAAGTAATCGATTTCAATTATATGACGATGAGTATATCCATCATTTGATGAGTTGGTTCTCATTAACCAGCACCAATATATCCTACCATGATAGGATATAGAATCAGAGAGGGTTATTTCCAAAAAAGAAAACACACCACCATTAATATATGATATATATTGTGTAAATTCAATCCATCACCCAACCAGTTATAGGAGAGTGAGGGGCATGATTATAAATCACATTAAATCCTATCATGGAAGGATATAATTTCAATTATTTTGGATGTATAACGGAACAATAATTTCTTCTAACCGGCAATAACAATATTATTAGCATGATATTTGCCGCAGCAGTCCTTCTGATAATATGTGGAGTCGGAGCCGGATGTGCTGCTGCATATCCGTATTTTTCATATCTCTGGAGAATTCATGGGGTTTCTTATACTACTATCCCAGAACTCCCGGAATATCCCGCAGTCAGTATTGTGGTGAATGCATATCAGGAGGGAGATCTCGTCACAACACGTATTGAGGATATTTTTCATGCCGCGTACCCTTTAGACAGAATTACACTATATGTGGTAAATGATGGCGCGGATCCGGCAACCGGGACTGCAGCAAAAAAGGCTCTGGAAGGTAGCCCAACAAAGGCAGCAGTAATTGAACCAAAAGAAAGGCTGGGAAAAATTAAATGCCAAAATCTGGTTCTCTCCCAAATCACAGACGAGTTCGTAATCTTCACAGATGCCGATATCACCACAAAACCGGATGCACTTGCAAAACTGATTGCCCGCCTGCAGGATCCGGAGACTGGGGCAGTCTGTGCAGATCTGATTCCGGTTGGTTCGTCGCAGAATGTAACCGGTTCCGAGGGTGCGTACCGGTCTGTATATGGGAAAATGTGTGAGTACGACAGTCAGCTTGACTCCACCTACAACTTTAACGGCCCGCTGATCGCTTTCAAAAAATCAGCAGTACCGCATATTGAGGAGACGATCGGTGCTGATGACGCAAACCTTGCGCTGACCTGCATTGCCAACGGGTATCGTGCCGTATATGCTGCGGATGCGGTCGCATACGAACTACAGCCCGTATCGTTCCGTTCCCAGTACCGTCAGAAGGTCCGCCGTGCCGACGGGCTGGTGAACAGTACCCGTCTGTTTGGCTCTGCATACCATGAAAAACGTGCAGTCTTCTGGAAACAGGTATTTCCAAGGCGTCGGTGGATGCTGCTGTACTCTCCGGTTCTGTTTGCGGTTTCCACAGTTCTGCTTCTGACCGGGTTTTTCCTCTGGTCACTTTGGTACGGGACAGCGCTTCTTCTGATCGGAGTTGTTGTTTTGCTGTTATCTCTCGTAAAACCGGACAATCTTCTGAGCAGTTTCATTCTGAACCAGATATATCTGGTAATCGGTCTGGCAAAACGGAAAAATATTCAGATGTGGGACAGGGTTGAAAAATAATTTACGTCCCGTACGGACACCAGTGTTCTATTCCCAGCAGCGCCGCGACTCCCGCCCACTCCGACCCGAGAAGCAGCATCTCCTTTCCCAAAGTCCGTGCCTTCGCAATCTCCGCAAGGCCTTCCTCCGTCAGAAGCGCATCACCGGTTGCGATCACCAGCTCAGCCTCCTCCACAAACAGCGCCTGACGAAGTCCGGGGATATCGTCCCCTATCACATACACCAGCCGTCCGGCGCAGCGGGCAGCCAGCTCCTCCAGACAGTCAGCAAAGTTCACCGTCGGGCAGGGTGCAAGCTTACGGGTCAGCATCAGAAAGCCGCTGGCCACGGTCAGCGCACCGGCAGCCGCAGCCCGCGTCTTCTCCGACTTCAGCGGCGCATCAAACAGATGCTCAAGCAGCATCCGGGCTGAAAACGGCTCACGCGAGCTGATCTCCGCAACTCGTCCCCCGTACTCAACACCCATACACCTGCCGCGGCAGTAGCGGCAGACGTGATGCGACGGGAGGGGCGCATACCGCAGATCCCCATCCTCGCATCCCGCGCCCGCCGAAACCTCGCGCAGGCGCACAACTGCATCATGCAAAATCATTCTTCCTCCTCGATCAAAACAACCCGTGCTGGGGCGGCATCAGCCCCCGCAATCTTCAGCGGCAGCGCAATCATCCGGTACACACCATCAGCCACATCCGTAAAATCCAGCAGCTCAATCACCATCACGCCCGCCGCAAGCAGAATGCGGTGAACCGCATCGTTTCCGATTGACGGCATATCACAGCCGACAACCTCCACTCCAGCCCGCACAAGTGCTGATGCCTCCTCCTCGGAAAGTTGCGGATACGTGGTATCCCCCTCGCGGTATCCCGACCGGAACAGGACCGCAGGTGTCGTCTCTGAAACCAGCCCTCCGAAGGAAAGCAGTTCGGCGGTCGTAACCAGCTTTTCGGGCGGCAGCTCATCCACCCCTCCCCCTGCCGCCCCGGAAAAATAATGCGCAAGAGCATCGATGTGCGTCCCCGTATGTGTCCCGAGCGCCAGCGCGGAGATATACGATTCCCCTGACCGCAGGGGAGTCAGTACAAACTCCGGATCGCCCGGATACACATACATCCCGGACGCAAGCGTCCGGGTCACATCGTGTATCTTCATACTCAGAATCCGTGATCTGCAGAATCGATCGCATCATCGATCTGTTTCTGCAGCGCATCCGGCAGACCCTCGATGCGCACATCAAGGAACCCGCGAATGATCGTCGCGGTTGCCTCCTCCTCCGAAAGACCGCGCGCCATCAGATACTCGATCTCATCGCGGGCAATCTTGCCGACCGCCGCCTCGTGGGAAAGTTCCACATCGACAACGCGTCCGTCAATCTCCGGAATCGCATGCATGATACCGTCCTTGAGAATGAGACCGCGGCACTCAATGTGTCCCTTCGTCTGCGGCGCCTCGCCGATGATTGCACCGCGGGAAATAATCGTACCGCCGTTCGTAATTGCACGGGTGATTAACTCGGCGCTCGTCTCCGAGGCTTCCAGAATCGCACGCGACCCGGCATCAATGTGCGAACCCGGTCCTGCCACAATCACACTGGAGAAACGGGCGACCGCTCCCTTTCCGCGGAGATGGGCGGTAGGATACATCTGCACCATCTTTGTCGGTTTCATACAGACATAGTTTGAGATGAACGTCCCCCCCTCCTCAACAACAGAAGCCGTCCGCGGGAACACCTCGATCTCCTCACCCCACGTGTGAATCATGGTCGAGGTTACTTTCGCATCCTTACCGACGTAAATCTCATTGATACCGTAGTGTGCCCCCTCTTTTGTCTTCATGGAACTGGCGCATCCGGCAATCAGATGGACCTCGGATCCTTCTTCTGCGATCACAATATTGTGGACGGTCTGGATGGTATCGCCCTGCAGGAACATGCAGCTCTGTAAGGGGAAGGTGGTCTTCGCACCTTTGCGGGCGATGATGACATAACCCCGCTGGGGATGGTCGGCAACGTACTTTGTGTACTGGTCTTTGTCCTTGGGGACAACATTCCAGAAGTACTCGGAAAGCCATGCATACTTCTCCAAGGCTTTATCGATCATCATGACCTCAACGCCTTCGGCGTTGGAACCTGCGTGCAGAACGTGATCATTGACAAGGAGGAAACTCCCTGCCCGGCCTTCGAGGGAATCGGTCTGGATTCCCGTTAAGGCCAGCCGCTCTTTGTCCTCGGCACTGATAGAATCAAATCCTTTCATTTCTGACATGCGATACACTCCTTATAGCCGGACGTCTTTACACTCCGGAGAATCTCACGCGGATTTCCGCTGCATCGCATCATACCGTCGATTAACACATGACCGACATCAGCCTCGATGTAGTCGAGGATGTAGCCGGTATGGGTAATGATGAGACCGGACTTGGTACGGTTAATCATGTGCTGATCCTTTTCCAGAAGACTTGCCGCAGCATTGCCGAGAAGCGTCATGTTTTCCACATCGACACCGCTTTCCGGCTCATCCAACATAACAAAGGAGGGGTCCTGCACCATGAGCTGGAGAATTTCGCTGCGTTTGATCTCACCGCCGGAGAATCCGGCATTGACGTCGCGGTCGAGGAATTTGGTCATATGCATGCGTTCTGCAAGAGCAGGAATCTGTTCCCCGTCGATTTTGGTGGTCGCGGTAAGGAACTTGCCGAGCTTCAGACCGGAGATGGTGGGAGGACGCTGGAACATGATACCCATTCCCAGTTGTGCCCGTTCGTGTACCGGTTTTTCGGTGACATCAACGCCGTTAAAAAGTATTTTGCCGCTGGTGACCCGGGAGCTGCCAAATCCCATAATGGTACGCAGAAGAGTGGTTTTTCCCGAGCCGTTCGGTCCGAGAAGTACGTGAGTCTCGCCGTCGTTAATTTTCAGATTAACGCCGTGAAGCACCTCACGCCCGCCAACTTCCACATGAAGATTGCTGATCTCAAGCATGGAAAATCTGCTATCTAATTTGTTGCAGAGGGTTGTAAAGATACGTGTTTGATACAGTTTCCCAGAGACCGGGAGCACTTTCAGTACGCGCGGTCCGGGGTTTATATTCTCTCACTCTGATGTTTGATCATGACAAGCATTGCATTAACCTCAATGGCAGAACGTGCGAGCAAGTACACGATGATTCAGCGCAAGAACCAGCTCTCCAAGCTCTGCTGGTATGCTGCGGGAACACCCCGGCAACATGGTTTCATCCCTGAAGGATCCAAGCTACCTTATTGCATAAGCGAAAGCACGTCGGAGAGGCACGGAAGTATTTTCCAGGGTGCTACCGCATCTGCGGGAAGGACGCCGTCAAACTTACCGGTGAGAACAAGAACACCCCGCACGGATACGGAAGCGGCACCGCCGATGTCCGAACGCGGATCGTCGCCGATCATGACGACCTCTTCCGGGGGAAGACCCAATGAGGAAAGGGCAGCGTGGAAAAATGCCGCGGAGGGTTTTCCGAGAAGTGTTGCAGACACGTCTGCGGCAAACTCCAGCGCCGCAACAAACGCCCCTGCGGAAAGCAGAAGTCCGTCACTCCCTTTGAAGTAGCGGTCATGTTCAAGGGCGAGAAGTTCGGCATGATTGCGCATCAGTACCTGGAATCCTGTAACAAACATGTCATACTCCAGTACATCGCTTAAGTCTCCGACCATCACATGGGATGCATCCGGGTCGGCGGGATTGATCCCCGCATTCCGGAGTTCGACTGCGGCGTCGGGACTGCCAAGCAGCCAGCAGGACCCGGCATCCGCATCGCGGAGATACGTGATCGCAGCGCTGAGCGGCGTAAATATCCATGCCGCAGGAACGTCAACCCCGAACCGTGCGAGTCGTGCCCGGATGGTTTCCCGGCTCCGGTGGGTGTTGTTGGAGACGAACCGGAACGGAATGCCGCGCTTCTGGAGTTCCTGCAGCGTGGAAACTGCGCCGGGAATCGGCTCCCCGTTAATATAGACAACGCCGTCAAGATCGATCAAAAACCCGGAAACCGTCATATGAATATCAGTATTGGAGAGAGAACAAGAAAATGATGCAGGTAGAACAGGGATTCATACCGGCGTTGTCCCTCCGGACAAACGCCGCCCAGAACGGTGCTGATCCCGAAGCGTTTGAGGTGGCGACCGCTGACGGCTGCTGTCTTGCGATTGAGTCAGTACATTCTCTTCCGGAGTTTTTTGTTTCCGAGGAGCAGTTGCGCAGTCGTTTGATGCACGAGCTCACGCTCGTGCACGGTATCGGCGGGACGCGGGAACAGATGTGCCGCAGACGCGGGATACAGACGCTTGCCGATCTCCGACGCACCAACTGGAAGTCCGAGGCGCAGGCAATCGCAGAGATCATTCAGAGCGGCACACCGCGTGAGGTTATCCGGTTGTTCCGGGAACGAGGACGAGGTGCCGATCCGCTCCTGATCGGGTTCGGGGCGGCAGTGCCAAAGGAGGATCTGCTGTTCTTTGATATTGAGACACTCGGTATGGTGCATTCGCCGATCATTCTTTTCGGATGCGGTGTCTGTGAGGGACGGACACTCCGGGTCACGCAGTATCTGCTCCGCGACATCAGCGAGGAGATCGCAGCCCTCGAACTCGTCGCAGAGATGATGCGGGCACATCCGGCCCTTGTCACCTACAACGGCAGGTCATTTGACCTGCCGTTTACCAACAGCCGTCTTGCCTACTACGGCGAGCGGGAATGCCGTCCCGCGCTGCACTTCGATCTGTTGCATCCCGCGCGGCGTCTGTTCCGTGAAGACCTGCCGGACTGCTGTCTCGGAACTGTGGAAGAGTATGTACTCGGCTGCGGGCGCGGAGAGGATCTCCCCGGCTACCTTGTGCCCGTCTATTATCAGAAGTATCTGCGTACCGGCGACCCCGCTCCTCTGAAACAGATCGTCGATCACAACCGCAGCGATGTAACGAGCCTTGCCCTGCTGCTTGCCAGACAAACGGAGATGGTGTATGGAACCTGAGATGCACACGCGGGTGTTCCCCGCACGAGCCGCCGTGTATAAAGAACCGGCAGTCCTG
>DALTYF010000047.1 GCA_029986195.1 Methanocorpusculum sp.
GGGAGGAAGTTCCAAGGATGCGCGTGATGTTACCGCAGGTGTCATCGCCGAGCTTGGTACGGTTCACGTGTACGGGATTTCGATTGCGCCGGGCAAACCGACGATCATCGGTTCAGTCGGGACAACACCGGTGATTGGTCTTCCCGGTCATCCGGCGGCTGCGTATATGATCACGGCTGTGTTTGCGGGCCCGCTGCTCCGGAAGATGTCGGGCGAGATTTTTTCGCCGAGGGTTGTTTCCGCCCCGCTTTCGATGAGTTTTCCGTCGGAGAAGGGCCGGGAGGATCTGGTGCGTGTCCGGATTCTTCCGGACGGGCGGGCAGAGCCGATTCTCGGTAAGTCAGGTCTTTTGAATACGCTTGTACGAAGCGACGGGTATATCCGTGTTCCGGCCGGTCTTGACGGCTGCGAGGCGGGAGAGGTCGCGGAGGTATATTTATGGCAATGAAACGATATCTGCATCAGATTACAGCCGATAAGGCTGTGACAATTATTACGAGTATTCCGCCGCGCAGTTCTTCCCGCCGGATGCCGGTGGTAAACGCGGTGGGTCACCGGCTCGCCGAGTCGCTGTATGCGCAGTATTCGGTTCCGGAGGTTCCGGTTTCGGCTATGGACGGTTTTGCGGTCCGGGCGGCGGAGACGATCGGAGCGGGGGATCAGGCGCCGGTGCTTCTGCGGGAGTTTGCACGGCTGAATACGGGTAATGTGATCCCGAAGGAGTTTGATGCGGTCGTCCGTGTTGAGGATGCCTGGTTTGATGGGGAGAGTCCGGATGCGATTTCTGTGCGGAAGTCGGTGAATCCGGGGACGAATGTCCGTGCAGCAGGCGAGGATATTAAGAAGGGGCAGCTGATTCTTCCTGCGGGGACGGTGATCCGGCCGTTTGATGTGGGTGCGATTGCTTCCTACGGGATTACGCATGTGAGTGTTTCCCGGGTTTCAGTGGGTATTCTACCGACCGGTACGGAGCTGATTCTGCCGGGAGAGCGGCCGCTGCCGGGTCAGGTGGTGGAGAGTAATACGACGATGGCGGAGGCGTATCTCCGTGAGTTCGGTGTTGATGTTGTGCGGTATCCGCCGGTGGTGGATAATCCTGTGCTGATTCGCGGGGCTCTGGAGCGGGTTCTTGCGGAGAATGATGTTGCGATTGTGTCGGCGGGGTCGTCGGCAGGGACGAAGGATTTTACGGCGTCGGTGATTGCGGAGATGGGGAGGCTGTTATTCCACGGGGTTGCGATGAAGCCGGCAAAGCCTGCGATGTTCGGGGTTATTGAGGGTAAGCCGGTGTTTGGTCTGCCGGGGTATCCGCTTTCGGCGCAGACGGTTCTGCGGGTGTTTGTCCGTGCACTTCTGGAGAAATGGGGGTGTGGACAGGCCCTGTTCAGGAGTTTGTGCAGGTGCAGCTGGGCGATTCGATTTCTTCCGAGGGGGGTATTGATGAGTTCAGTCTGCATGCGGCGGCGAGGGTGGGAGACCGGTATGTGGTGATTCCACAGTCCCGGGGTGCGAGTGTGCAAATGACGGGTGTCCGGTCAAATGTGGTGATCCGTATTCCGCACGGGGTTGAGGGGTTTGAGGTGGGAGATGAGGTTCCGGCACTGCTTACGGTGCCGCGCGAGGAGCTTGACCGGACAGTGCTGATTGCGGGGGTGTATGATCCGGTTCTTGATGTTCTTGCGGAGGCGGCGGTTTTGGCCGGTATCCGTGTTCGTACCGGGAACTTTAGCGGTCTGTCAGGTCTGCTGCTGATGATGAAGAACTGCTGTCATGCAGTCTGTATTACAGATGAGGCGGATCTTGCGGTGCTCGGAGATATGAACGTGGTTGTCCGTCCGTTCGGCAGGCAGGGCAGGTCCGCGGTGCGGCTGGTGTGCCGGGAGGAGATGGCGGAGGATCCGCTGATGCAGCGGCTGTTTGCGGTGATGGATTCAGCCGGGTTCCGGTCCCGGTAATCTTTTTTTTTGAAAAATGCAGGCGGGTAAGGGGCAACCGGGCAGATAAGGAAAAACTCTCCCGCTCACGTCCCACCGTTCAACCGGTCCCCGGAAAACCTGCCAAATCTTTTCGGAGGATCACTGGCCCTTCAGACCAGAACCTGCGCGAAACTGCCGTCCGGCTTTTTCACCACGAGAATCTTCTTTTCAATCCGCTGCCGCAGATCCTCGACATGAGAAATAATCCCGATAAGCCGGCTGCCGGTTCTCGGCACGGCAAGTGTTGCAAGCGTCTCAATCGCCTGATCCAGGGAGACCGCATCCAGCGATCCGAATCCTTCGTCGATGAAGAGTGCATCAAGTTCAATACCGCCGGAACTTTCCATGATCACATCCGACAAACCGAGTGCAAGGGAGAGCGCCGCCTTGAAGGACTCGCCGCCGGAAAGGGTGGAGGTGGGCCGCTGTTTCTGCGTGTAGCAGTCGATGACGTCCATCTCCAGTCCCTCCTTTTTCCGGAGATCGGTGGAACTGCTGCGCTGCACAATCGAGAAGCGGCCGTCCGTCATGGCGTGCAGACGGATGTTTGCTTTTTCCAGAATGCGGGAGAGGTATGCGGACTGCACATACTCCTCAAACTTCATCCGCACCGCAGACCCTGCAGCATCACCGTTTGCCGCCCGGGCAAGATCGGCCAGTTCATCATACGCAGCAGCGGCCGTCCGGTACTGTTCCAGAAATCCGGATATCTCGGATATTGCGGTGGTGTTCTGTAAAATCCGGTATCCCACTGCTTTCTCCTGTTCCTGAAGTGCGGCGTATTCCGTCTCGGTTTTGGCAAGTGCCGCCGCAAGAGCTGCAACATCTGCGGCAACGCGGCCTTCGGTACGTTTGCGGAGAAGGGCGATCTCGGTAGTGACCGCCGACCGCATCTCGCGGTACTGTTCCAGCGTTTCTGCGGCACGAACGGACTCCTCATCGGTCATGAGTTCTGCGCGGAAATGCAGACGATCCAGTCCGCGTTCCGCAAGTGCACGGGAGAAAGCCTCTTCATCCGCGGCGCACTGTGCCCCTGCGTCATCACGGATACCGGCTGCTGCGGTGCAGGCAGAGGCCGCGTCATACCGTGCGGTCTTTGCGGCCTCGCATGCGGCGGCAAGCTCCGTTTCCTGTTGCCGGTACCGGGCAATCTCCTCTTCCATCCGCCGGACCGCCCCGGCAAGTTCGGCCGAGGAGGAGTAACCGGGAGGAAGCCGGCACTTCAGCGTCTCGGTACGGGACTTTGCATACGCGGCGCGTCTGCGAATGTCCTCCGCCTGGCTGGTGAGGAGGGCAGATTTCTGTTCGCGTGCCGGAGCGGTCTCGTCCAGCGCCCGCAGATCCGCCTCGAGAGATTTTTTCTCCCCGGCAAGTTGTGACAGCGCCGAGATTTCGGCGGTTACCCGGTTGTACTGCGCAGCGGTCTCAAGAGTCCCCGCATCAATCAGCCCGTCCAGCTGTTTTATCCAGCCCGGCTTTCCGGAGAGTGCAAAGAGCGGGGATGCAAGGGATACGATGTGCTGTTCTTCCGACTTCAGCGTTGCAAGCGCTGCGGAACATGCGGCAGACGCGGCATTCCGTTCTTTCTCCCGCTCGGCAAGTTCTGCCTTTGCACGGTTCAGTGCGGCCTCGGTGGGGATTTCAGCCGAGAGTCCGGCCGGATGAGGATGATGCGTTGAGCCGCAGACAGGACAGGGGGATCCTTCGGTAAGATGCTGTGCGAGAACGCCGGCCTGCCCGTCAAAAAAGGCGCGTTCCTTTCGCCGGCAGACTGCGGCGGCTTCCTCACAGGCGTTCGCCACTTTGGTGTAGGCTATCTCCTTTGCGGCATGATCCTTTTCGGTCTGCCGGTAGGCGGCAAGAGATCTTTTCACGGCCTCCAGAGCTGCGGTGCGGGCGGCGATCTGATCCTTCCGGTGGTTTGCTCCGGCGAGTTTCTCCGGGACATCGGCTATCTCGGCCAGACGCACCGTCAGCCTGTCACGGCGCACCTTCTCCTTTCCGACTTCTGCCAGATGCTCCGCCAGATCCTTTTCGATTCTTGCAAGCTCCGCCTCCCCCCGCTCCATCTGACCTGCGGCGGCCTCATACTCCGCAAACTGCGGAACAAGACTTTTGAGTTTGCCGATCTCTTCCTGTTTGCGGGGGATGGAGAGTGTTGTTCTCTGAATCTCCGCCAGAGCAGCAGCGGCAACACCTGCCGCTTCCTGTACCCGGGTAAGCTGATCTGCTGCTTTTGTGCAGGCAGCGTCCGCTTCGGCGGACCGCTGCCGGGAGGATGCTGCCCGCGCTTCAAGCGGCAGTACTTCGCGAACCTTCTGCGATCGTTCGAGTTTTTTGCCGAGCCGAATCATATCCGGTTCCTGCTTCTGCAGTTCGGCGGAACGCTGAACTGCGGCAGCAAGACGATCCAGTTCCGCATTGATCAGTTTTCCGGCCTCGATCTCGGTGCGGATATCGGTGGCCTGCCGTTGTATGGAGACGATACTGCTTTTGAGGGCGGACGCCTGCATCCGGTCATCAGAGACGGCGGCGGCGGCAGCTTCAAGCAGTTCGTCCATCCGGAAAAATCCCTCTTTTGCAGAGGTGACCTCTGCGGCGAGTTCGGCAAACCGGGTTCCGGGGACTGCAGCAACGCGTCCGGCACACCCGGTGCAGGAGGTTTTGATAGCGTCAACGGCGAGTTTGGCGTCCCGTGCACGTTCGGCAATCTTTTCCTGTAATACCGAGAACCGGTCGGTTGCAAAGAGTTTCCGGAGAATGTCCGCACGTTCACGACTGGTACAGAAGAGGAACTTCTGGAAGTCGTTCTGGGCGAGCATGGCGATCTGCCGGAACTGCTGGCTGTCCAGGCCGAGCAGGGAGACGATCTCTTCTCCGACATGTTTCGGCCCGGAGATTTCGGTGCCGGACGGCAAGACAAGGCTTGCGGTTGCTTTTCGTTCGGTTCCGGAGGCTATGTATGCGGGTGTCCTGCGGATGGTGTAGGACTGACCGCGGTGTTCAAAGGAAAGTTCCACCTGCGGGACGGTGCCTGCGGCGGCGAAGTCGCTTGCGAGTGTTTTTGCTTCGCGGATACTGCCGCTTGCAACGCCGTAGAGTGCGTAGGATACTGCATCGAAGATGGTGGTTTTGCCGGAGCCGGTATCACCGGTAATGAGAAAGATGCCGGAGGTTCCAAACCGTGAGAAGTCGATGACCGTTTCCTTTGCGTAGGGGCCGAAGGCGGACATGACAAGACGTACAGGTTTCATTTTTCTGCCTCCAGTTCCTGAAGAATGGCAAGGACGATCTGTTCCTGAAAGGTGCTGAGTTCTCTTCCGGTGGTTTCTGCAAAGAATCCGGCGAAGAGGTCGCGGTCGGATTTCCGCAGATCTTCCATCCGGGCACCGGCGGCGGCGGCAGCGGGCAGGGCGTCGTTTATCATTTCCAGGGTGATGATGTTGGGGTACACTGCCCGCAGACGCGCCATGGCGTCTGCGGGCGGGAGGGGATCGGTGAGCTGCACGGCGAAGTAGTCGTCATGCGGGGCGGGGACGCCACCCTCCGTTGTGAGGTCGTCGAGGGTTCCGCAGATGATCCGCAGGTCATGCAGGGGATGTAGGGGGATCTGCCGGATGGTTACGTTTCCTTTTTCAAAGAATTCCACAAGGGTTACGGATTTTGCGGTGCCGCATTCGGAAGGGGAGTATTTGAGGGGGGAGCCTGCGTATCTGATGGTCGGCAGGCCGACCTTCTGCGGTTTGTGCAGGTGACCGAGTGCGACGTACTCAAATTCGGTGAAGTGGTTTGCGTTGACCTGTTCGATCCCACCGACGATGATGCGTTCCGATTCGGAGGAGGAGGGAAGGGTGCCGAGTCCGGCGATAAACTGGTGGACGACGGCAACGTAGCGTTCGTCCGGTCTGAAGGGGATGTCGGCAAGGACGGCGGCAACGGCGTCGTCGAAGGTGGTGATCTGTTCTGCGGGAAAGCGTCCGGAACTGCGAACGGAGGCGGGGTCGAGATAGGGGAAGAGGCAGATGTGCAGCGGGCCGTAGGCGTCGTGCAGGTCTACGATTCTGATGTCGCGGTCACCGTCATAGATGCCGCTGATGTGGATGCCGCAGCTGTCCATGATATCGCTTGCGTAGTGGATGCGTTCGGGGGAGTCATGATTGCCGCTGATCATGAAGACGGCGATCTTTTCCTCTCTGAGCCTGGTGAGGAATCGGTTGAGTAGATCGATTGCGGTGCGGCCTGCGACGGCTGTGTCAAAGATGTCGCCTGCGATGATGAGGCCGTCGGCATGTTCCCGGACGGCGGTTTCTGCGATCTGGTTGAGGATGAACTCCTGGTCGGTAAGGATGCTGTATCCGTAGAGTTGTTTTCCGAGATGGAGATCGGCGGTGTGAATCAGTTTCATAAAAAGAGGGTCAGGGGGTGTTTGCGTTGTCGTAAACGAGTGCCATGTACCGGGCAGAGAAGACGCCGAATGCGGCGGCAAGCAGGATTATGACCAGTATCCAGAGGAAGAGGAACATGGTGACCAGAGAGCCGAGTGTGCCGAGCAGGATTCCGAAGGCAAACGCGATGAGTTCAAGGATGATGCTGAATGCCAGGGCGCAGACGATGAGAATGATGATTGCGGTGATGTAGTCGAGCCATCCGATTGTTTTGATCGATGCAAGAATTTCGCGGAAGTTGAAGGCTTCGCGGATTTTTCCGTTCCGTGTCATCCGGACCATGCCGAGTGTTGAGATGAGGGAGATGAGGATGGAGACAAGGAGGAGGGTTACGATGAAGGCGAGGAGCAGACCCATCAGCATGGCGGCGGCTTCGGGGCCAAGGGAGTCCGGGCTGTTGGAGGGGGCAGGGGTGAAGCCCGTTATGAGGAGGTAGAATACCGCCG
>DALTYF010000048.1 GCA_029986195.1 Methanocorpusculum sp.
GCAAAGCGCAACTCCATTATCCCCCAACACCCAATACTACTCCATCAATGTCATCCATCGCCGACTACTTCCCCTACCAGACCTACCGGAAAAACCAGAAGGAAATGCTGGAAACGGTAGCAAAAACCGCACGGGAAGGCGGCATCCTCATGATCGACGCCCCGACCGGCAGCGGCAAATCCAGCGTCATCGCACCGCTTCTTGCCGAAGCAAACGGCAAAAAAATCTTCGTCGCCGTCCGGACAATATCCCAGCTTCAGATCTTCATCCGTGAACTCGAACTCATCCGGCAGAAAAAAAAGCGCGACCTCAAATTCGTCTACCTCATCGGCAAAGGAAACATGTGCCCCTTAGGCGGCTACGGCGACGTCTACCGCAGATGTGAAGGCGTCAAAGCATTCTCCACCGCCCTCATGCAGGAACGGGCCGACCGCGGCTCCATGGTGCCCGCAAAAGACAAAATGATTCAGGAACAGATCCGCAAACAGGACCGCGACCATCCGATGATCTGCCCCTACTTCATCAACAGCCGCGTCTTCGTCCAGGGAGAAGACGGCGGACGCCGCATGATCCCCTCTCCGGAAATGCGCACCAAAACCGAACGGGCGCAGAAAGGCGTCGTCATGCCCGCCGATCTCCACGAATTTGCCGGCAGCGTCTGTCCCTACGACCTCATGCTCTCCGCAGCCCGCGGAGCAGATGTTGTCATCCTCAACTATCATCACCTCTTCAACGACGACATCCGCGAACAGCTCTACGTCACCCTCCAGTGCGAACCCTCCGACGTCATGATGCTCTTGGACGAAGCCCACAACCTCGGCGACGTCGTCCAGAGCATCCAGAGCATCCGCCTCAACGAAACCGACATCGAAAACGCCTCCCATGAACTCGCCTCCCTTCGCGGAAAAGTCCGGGGAGCCGACGCCGTCCGGCACGTCCTTCCCCGTATCGCCGAGTTCATGAACGGACTCAAACGCTCAAACGAAGTGGAAGACTGGTTTGATCCGGCAATCTTCAACCGCCTCCTGATCAAAGGTTCCCTCTATCCGAAACTCGACGACATCTTAGACGACCTGCTCGCAATCAAAGAAACACTCCGCGAAGCAAGCATCCAGAAAGCCGAGTACCGTGAAACCGCAATCGAACGGCTCTGTGAATTCCTGTTCCGGATTTACCGTTCTTCCTCCGACCCGGCATTTCTGACCGTTTATGTCAAAGACGGCGAGACCATAACCCTTGAAGTACGCAACATCGACCCTGCCGGACGGTTACAGGAGATGGTCTCCATGCATGCGGCGACCGTTCTCATCAGCGGAACCCTCGCCCCCGTTGACTCCTACCGCCGCTATTACTTCGGCGAAATGCCGGTCACAACCCTCTCCCTGCCGAACTCCTTCCCGAAGGAGAACCGGCTGGTGCTCGCAAGCCGCGACATCACCACCGCATTCTCACGGCGGCAGAACAAAGAAAACACCGACGCAATTGTGGCAAGCATTCTCAGCTTCGCAAAACTTCCCGGCAATGTTGCGATCTACTTCCCCTCGTACCAGCTCCAGAGCCAGTACGCAAAACTCTGTGACGGAAAAATCCGCACCAAACAGGTGTTCATCGAACCCCGCGAGACCGAAGAGGCCAACGCCGCACTCAAAGAGTTCGTGACACTGCCCGCCCGGCGGAAATCCGGCATCATGTTTGCCGTCTGCGGCGGAAAATGGAGCGAGGGCCTCGACTATCGCGGCGATCAGCTGACCGCCGCGATGGTGGTCGGGCTGCCGCTCGCCCCGTTCACGCAGGTACGGAGAATGGTCAACAGCTACTTCCGCCGCAAGTTCGGCGCCGAAGGAGAGTTCATCGCCTACACCCTTCCGGCGATGAACAAGGCAATGCAGGCGTTAGGCCGCGTGCTCCGTACCGAAACCGACCGGGGCGTTCTGATCCTCGGCGAAGAACGGTTCCTGGACCCGGAGATATTTTCCGGCCTCCCGCCCTGGATGCGTGCGGAAGTAAAAGAGTGCGACGCGGACACGCTGCCGGCAATTCTTGCGAAGTGGAAGTGAAACGGATGCAGACCGGATCGTGTAAATTCGGCCTCTGGAAAGTGATCGTCTCCTGGGAGGGAAACACCGTCCATCAGGTACAGTTTGTCCGCACCGCACCAGCAGGTGCGGTGCCGGTACCGTTCACGAAGTTTCTTGCAGGGAAAAGCGACTCGTTTGCACCGCTCGTCTCTTCCGCCGTCTCCGGCGACTCCGCCTATGCCCGCATCTACCGTGCGGTTGCGGAGATCCCCTACGGGGAGACGCGGACGTACCGGGAGATTGCCCTTGCCATGGCAAAGAACCCGACCGCGTTAATCGTTCCCTGCCACCGTGTCGTTGCGACGAACGGAACACTCGGCGGTTTCACTCCTGATCTGCAGATCAAAAAGGATCTGCTGAAGATGGAAGCGGCAAAAAAACCTACCTTCAGTAACGGATCAGCCTGATTGATCCAAAAGTGAGTGAATCTTAGTCGCCGTAACGCTTGTGCATCTTGTTGCCAGTACCGAAAAGATATACCCGAACAATCTTTTTTCTTCGTTGATTCGATAAAACGCCGTGTAGGTACGGCTGATATGCATGCAGACGATATGTATTTTCCGAGAGTTTCTCCTTATCTCCCGGGTGACCCGGGTACTGAATCTCCGTTCCAGCGGAAACGAAAACCCCCTCAGTAAGGAAAACGAACATTTATCTTCATATCTGATGATGATATAAATATAGTAGGTATCAGAGGCATGGCTGACAATAATAGTGCAGGAGGTTCAAACCGATACCGCAAGCTTTCGGGAATCGGGGGTTCGGAACGGCTGTTTTCCTGGGGCAAAGTCCAGTCCGAGATGGTATCTGCGGAAAATGAATATCTGGAAATTGCGGGATCGCTTTCAGCTGCAAATAAAAATATCGAGCAGCTCAAACGCGAAATTACCGAGCTTACCGCAAAATATACTCAGGCAGCCGCAGAATCCGCACGGCTGTCTGCGGAGCTTGCGGAGGAAACCGCCGCGCATGAGCTTCTGAAGAGCAGCTACGAAGCAAATACCAAAAACTGGGCTGAGGACGAAGCGTGCAAAGAGACCACGATTCACCGGCAGGAAGAGACCATCACCGCCCAGAAAAAGCAGATTGCCCGGCTTGAGGCTGACCATGCGGCGGCGGTCAAGCGATCTGCGGAACTGGAACAGTCCCTTACACAAAAAGAGTCCGAACTCGCAGAAAAGACCGAACGCTACACCACACTGACAACCGAGTACACCGCCCTCCTGCACGAAAAGAACGACGCACTCGACCGGCTGGCCACGGCTGACGAGACCATCACCCGCCTCAACTATACCCACGCAAAAGAGATCGATGACCTCAACGCGGACTTCGAGGAGAGAAGCCGCCTGTTTGTCCCGACCATCCACGAACTTACCCGGACGGTTGACTCCTGGAAGTACCAGCGTGAATGCGATTTAACCGAAATTCACCGCCTCAAGACCACGCTTGACTCCCGCGAAAAGGAGATTGTCGGACTGAAACAGGAACTGAACGCCTTAAAGGATGTCAAAAAGCAGATGCTGACCGAGATCAACCGCATGGGCTTTGCGACCGTTCAGGCAGACTCGGAGTTCCGGCAGAAGCAGGAAGAACTGAAAGAAGAGCAGGCAAAACTTGCAAAAGAGATCGATCAGCTTGAACAGACCAAACAGTCCCTCCAGTCCGATCTCTCCGCAAAACAGCAGACACTTTCCACCTACTCGGCCATCACCGACGAAATCCTGGAAGAGTGGAAAAAACACGGCGACAAGACCCTGGCCTGCATCGCAGAAGCGGCAGGGACCGTTCCCGCGGTGGAGAAGTACGGCTTCCTTGCCCAGGTAAGCGGTCACCACGTCCTGTTTGCCGCGTTTGCCCCGGCATCGTACGAGGAGCTGCGGGGGGCTGACGGTCTGGTACGCGAGGTTGCCAAGAAACTGGCAAACACGGTTGATACGGTCAACTGCCGCAAAGAGGCGTTTGTCGTTGTCCCGGACGAGTGTATGATGTATCTGACGAAATGTCTGTATGCCTCGCCGCTGTGTTCGGTGCAGGTAATTACGCCGTCGCAGATTGTTGGCGCCGTCCGGATGGTGGCACGGTTTGTGGTCTATGAAAAGACCCAGGTCCAGTAACCTTTTTTTTCTGTTTGATTTTCCTATTGGAGAATGCGAATGTATTATCTGATAGGAAACACATATATCTTCCTGATTAGATTATGAGCGATTCGGATAATCTTGGTGCATTCTTCGGAAAGGTCCGCGGGGCAGGTGCCGGGGCACGCCTTTTTTCCTGGAAGAAGATCTGTGATGCAGCAGCAGTTGCGGAAGAGGAGTATAAGGTTCTGGTGGAGGATCTCGCCCGGACGCAGCAGAAACTTGCCGAAACGGAAGGCCTTGCAGCGTCACAGGGGACCGAGATCGGCAGTCTGAACTCCCGTCTGACCGAGGCAAAGTCCATGAACGAGGATCTCCACGGCGAGGTGGACAGTCTTTCGGAGGAACAGGAGATTTTAGAGGAGAAACTCGCCGAGATGACGAAGACCGCGTCCGCGAATGCCAGTTCCGCCGAACAGTGGAAGGCTGCGGAAGGTGCCCGCCAGGCCGAGCTTGCCGCGTTAACCGATCAGTACAAAGAACTGTCCGCCGCTCATACCGCTCTTTCCGCCGACCACGATGCCCTGTCTGCGGATCTGGCAGCAGAACGCACAGCACATCTTGCAGACAATGATCAGGCACGGACGTTCCGCGAACAGTATCTCTGTCGCGAGTCGGAGATTGACGGTCTGCGCAAGGAGCTGGATGCGGCCGCAAAGGAGCTTGCCGCACGGCAGGCAGAGATTGACGGCTACGTGGACGAGCGCGATGCAAAGTATGCAGCGCTTGTGGTTGAGGCGGAACGCCTGAATGCTCTTTCCGCAAAGCTTGAGGAGGAGAAGAAGGCAGCAGAGCTTGCGGCACGTCAGAGTATGGTGGAGATCTTCGAGGGTCATCATGCCCGTGTGGGTGAGGTGCTGACGAAGGTCTGTTCCGATCTGCATCTGGATCTGAAGACGGAAGCAACCTATCGGGGCACGGCACACCCGGACTTTGCGGTCCTGGTGAACAGCAGCTATGTGTTCTTCAATACGATCTCCCCCGCGTCACCGGACGAAACTGCCAACTTTGCCGGACGTGTTGCGGCGGAGGCCGAAGAACTGTTTGAGGCGGCAAAAGAGGATGGTGTCCGCGGCGAAGCGTATCTTGTGGTGCCGAATACAGTTGCCGCACAGCTTACGGAGTTTGTGTTTGCATCCGATCGCTGTACGGTCTTTGTGGTGACGCCCGAGGCCCTTGAGGCAATTGTCCGTACGCTTCAAAGAATTGAGGAATATGAGTTTGCCCGCCAGATTACGCCGTTTGAGCTGGATCAGATCTGCCGGTTTATCGGTGAGCTGTCGCACATGACGAAGAGAAAGATTGTGCTGGATACGTACTTCAGTAATGAGATGCTGGAGATTTTGCAGAAGGCAGAGAATCTGCCGACGGATGTTGCGGCGGATGTCGCGGGATATGAGAATGCGGCACGGATGAATCCGCCGGTGGAACGCGATGCGGCAGTACTGACGGTTCCGTCACTCTCGGCAAAGGTGCAGAAGCTGGAGAAGGCAATGCTTGCCCGTGCGGCTGCAGAGTCCGAGGATGCAGTTTCCGAGGACGCAGAAGAATAATTTTTTTGTGATCCCTCATAATCACTTTTTTCGAAGAGAAAGTTTGTGCGGCAGATTTTTTCGGGGATGGGATGCTGATCAGTGTTTCGTGATGCCGGAACTATTATTGTTGGTTTTTTTTCGGTGAGCTGATAGGGTATGCGGATGAAGGGGAAGAAAAAAAATAGAAACGGACTGGACGTTTGGATCAGTGCCGGTCATCATAATCAGAAACCCCTCCGTGACCACAGCTGTCTCCACATTTTGAAAAAGCTGCATCTCTCAGGACTGTCTTCCCGGCAAACCTGATAAAGACAACACGTTACCTTATCGTATCTCAGGAGAGATGTATCGGTATCTTATGGGTGAGGAAGACGCAATACCGGGCGGCAACGGAACATTCGATCAGGAACAGTACAACAGGTTACTCCGCTGCGTACAGGCAGGCGATCTCAGTGAATGGAACAAACGGCATCCTCGGAATCATACGTATGCTGGTCAGGCGTACAGGCAGGCGATCTCAGTGAATGGAACAAACCGTATCTTGCAATCGTAGAAGAAATCAAAGCAATTTCCGGCTCCGACATCTGGATGGAACGTGCCGGAATCCATGACGTCCCCGCAAAAACCCGTGACACCATGGGAGTCAACCTTGCCGGAGCAGGCCTTGCCGAACTGAACCTGAAAGGCATTGAACTGCGGGACGCAAACCTCGAACGTGCCAACCTCTACAAAGCAGACCTCAGCAAAGCCTCTCTTGCGCGTGCCAAGCTCGCCAAAGCCTCCCTCTTCCGGGCAAACCTGGAAACCGCCGATCTGCGGGACGCCGACCTCCGCGAAGCATCCCTTACTGAAGCAGACCTCCGGGGAACCATTCTCGCAGATGCCGATCTCCGCGAAGCAAATCTGGAATCCGCCGACCTCTTCAAAGCAAACCTCGCCGGGGCAAAACTCAGCATCGCCAAAATGGAAGGAGCAGACCTCAGGGAAGCAGACCTTTCCGGAACAGACCTCCGCG
>DALTYF010000049.1 GCA_029986195.1 Methanocorpusculum sp.
CCTCGAACACACCGAAGGAAACAGCATCACGGAACATCCAAAAAATCATAAAATTTTCAAATACGTTACTTCCATGACTTCTCTGTCTATTCCGTAATGTTGCAGGTCACAGCGGTGAACAAAGCAGGGTACAAAGCGGCATGCGGTTGGAACGTTTCGTGTACTGTTCGGGAATACAGTGCAGCCAGGGTTTGGAGAAATCCTCTTCATGTCTGAACACATATATTGATGCCAATTATGCTGGATATTAAGTTTGTCCGGGCGCATCCGGAGGTTGTGCGTGCGGATCTGGAAAAACGGCACGATACGGAAAAGCTTGCCTGGGTTGATGTTGTTCTTGAGCAGGATAAGCTGTTCCGCGAACTGACGGTAAAAAATAATGAACTGCGGGCCCGCAGAAATTCCATCGCAAAGGAAATTAATGCGGTGAAGAAAGCAGGAGGGGATCCTGCTCCGCTGTTTGCGGAGGCAAAGGCACTGCCGCAGAGAATTAAGGAAAACGATGAGATCATGGAGAAGGCGACGGAGACGGTGCGGTATTATCTGATGCGTCTGCCGAATATTCTGCATGAGTCGGTTCCGTACGGAAAGGATGATACGGAGAACGTAGTAATTAAGACGGTGGGTACGCCGCGGACGTTTGATTTTGAGGTGGTGAATCACGGTGAGCTGTGTGTCCGCAACGGATGGGCTGACTTTGAACGTGCAGCAAAGACTTCGGGTGCAGGTTTTTATTTCCTGAAGGGTAATCTTGCGCTGCTGGATATGGCATTGCAGCGGTTTGCAATTGATACGCTGGTTGCAAAGGGATACACGCTGATTGTCCCGCCGTATATGCTGAACCGGAAATCGTATGAGGACGTCACGGATCTTGCGGATTTCGAGAAGGTTATGTATAAGATCGACGGGGATGATGAATATCTGATTGCAACGGCCGAACATCCGATGGCGGCGATGTATCAGGATGAGATTTTTGAGGAGAAGGACCTGCCGCTGAAGATGGTGGGCATCTCTCCGTGTTTCCGCCGCGAGATCGGGGCGCATGGTCTGGATTCCCGGGGTTTGTTCCGTGTGCACCAGTTTACCAAGGTTGAACAGTTTATTTACTGTATGCCGGAGAAGTCATGGGAGATGCATGAGGAACTTCTGGCAAATTCGGAGGAGCTGTTTACGAAGCTTGGTCTGCCGTACCATGTGGTGAACATCTGTACCGGGGACATTGGTATTGTGGCTGCGAAGAAGTATGATATTGAGGCATGGATGCCGCGGGATAATGCGTACCGTGAGGTGGTGTCCTGTTCAAACTGTACGGCATATCAGGCGTGCCGTCTGAATATCCGGGTGCGGGATGCACATGACTTTGACTCAAAACAGTATCTGCATACGCTGAACTCAACGGCAATTGCGACGTCGCGTGCGCTGCGGTGTATTCTGGAAAATTATCAGACAGAAGACGGCCGGGTGGAGATTCCGCAGGTTCTGCGTCCGTATATGCAGGGACGGGAGTTCCTGTAATCCTTTTTTTTGTTTCCGGATTTTAGTGACCTGTAAAATAACAGGGGAGAGCAGTGCCTCGTTCTTTTGTATCTCTTACTCTTTCCTCAGGTGATCTTCTGCAAACCGGATCATCGAATACAACCCATCCGGAATCGGATGCACCTCAAGCATCGGGGAAAACTCATGCACCGTAACTCCTTTCCGCACCAGATACCCAAGATACGTTCCCACAACACCCGTACCCGGTCCCGAACTCGCAAATCCCAGAATTTTTCCGCTCTCCGGTGCAACCGTCAGTTCCATCGTCCCGACCGACCCGTCCGACACATGCCACACCGATCCCGGCCCTGCAATATTCGGGGAGGAGAATGTCACACCCGTCTTGCCCGCAGTCGGACATATCGTATAGTCAAGACCGAGTACCACCGTAAACGGAACACGCGACAGGTCCACCGTCCGCGGATTGCCCAGAATCGCATCAGCCGCCGCAAAGCCCTGCAGTCGCGACACCGGCGTAAAGTACGGGGGCACCCGTCACATCACCGCAGGCATACACGCCCGGAACCGATGTTTCCATCCGCTCGTTCACGATAATTGATCCGTCCTTCCGCTTCTGAACGCCGGACACATGCGGACTCGACGGGCGCATGCCGGTTGCAAACAGTACCGTATCACAGGTAAACGTCTCCCCGCCCGCAACAACACCACAAACAGCATCAGATCCCAGCACGTGCTCCAGCGCATGATGTTCATAGATCTTCACCGAAGAGAGATCCCGCCGCACCGCTTTATGCATCCGCTCCGGAAGAACGGAAAGCAGTTCATGCCGGGCAAACAGCATCACCTCAACACCGAACGCCGAAAAAATATACGCAAACTCCGCAGCCGAGACACCTCCGCCGATGATCGCCATCCGTTTCGGCAGCGCAGGCATTGACCGGATCGTCCGGGCCGTATACATGCCCGGCAGGTCCGCACCCGGAACATCCGGAACATACATCTCCGCGCCGCACGCAACAACCACCGCCTCCGCCTCGCGCACAACACCATCCACAACCACCCGACCGTCACGCACCTCAGCCGTCACGCCGTACTCAACCTTTACCCCTGCCTCAATAGTTTCCCGTTCAAGAATCTGCGAAAGCCGCGCCTGAACCTTTTCAAGACTGCGCATCACCGCGGGATACCGGACAGAGACCGAGCCAGCAGTCACACCGCAGCCGCACAAAAATTCTGTGTTCCGAATCGTCCGGGCAACATCATTCAGCCCGCACACCAGCATACACCCGTCATGCACACACTGACCGCCGAGTGCACGCCGTTCCAAAAGAGTGACTGCACGACCGGCAGAGGCAAGACGCACAGCCGCCATCCTGCCCGCCGGACCTCCGCCGATAACAATAATCATTTAAAACACTTCACATCCTTCATCCGACGGAAGCGACAGCTCCTCGCCGGTATATGCATTCACCTCAATAATATCCTTCTTTCCGCGAACCTGCCACACAGGAACATACACCTTATCAACCATTACCTCAATATCATCCGGCGACGGACGGAACTCCTTCTCCTCCGCAAAAATCGCATCGCCCGAAGTCGTCTTAATCCGCACACGCTTCGTCAGTTTCTGCATCAGATCCGCACGAACACGCTCTTCCGTCTCTGTTTTTGTATTCACCGGACTCATCACATCCGCGTCCGCAGGAATCGAACCCGGCACCGGAGATACATCACCGAACTCGGCCTCAAGACCGTTAATCGCATTCACCCATCCCGAACCCTCATCATCAAAGCTCACCATCTTCCCCTTATAACTCGCCTCGCCGCGGCTCGTATACCGGTAATACCAGTACGGGATCATACGAAGAACCGTCGGTCCCTCCTGATGCGCAATCCGCACCGCATCGCGATCCGTAATCCGGATCGGCAGCAGCTGATCACCAACAGTACCCGACAGCGGCGAAGAAGAAACACCCATCGCTGCGGGAGCATAAGATACGGCTGCCGGTTCATCCAGATCAAACGGTTCGGAATAAATCCGTGCCATCGCAGCTGCCGCAATATAACTCTCCAGCAGCTCACGGGACCAGATATCCGCTTCCTTCGGGCGGAAATAGGCATTGCCCGTAAAAATCAGCTTATCGCACCGGACCTTCGTATCCTCAAGCATTATTGTATACGGTGTCATATCGAACCGCTGAAGAAGATTCAGATCATCCGAACACAGAACAATAAGACACTTCCTTCCCCGGACCGCAGAGAGATTAAACGGTCCCTGCTCCTCCTCCGTATCATATCCGGCTGTCTCAAGAACGCGGCGTATCTCAATAACAGCATTTGCGTGTACAAGTTCACCCATACTTATGTAACTACTATGCATTTCGTGGTCAAAAATACTTTGCAAACCGAAGACGGTCCCGGGTTCGTTTATTGGTATTTTCCTGTTCGCTCTTTGTCTAACACCATCCCATATCCGCGGACCATGCCATCACGGATTTGCGACCCGTTTTTGCAGAAATATATCCTTTCGTTCTGCATAGGATTGATCGCTAAGCAAGTATTTATGCCCCCATACTCATAAATTAGTTACAATAACTCAGATTAGGTGTTTTCTTTGAAACTTTGGAAATCAGCACTGATTATAACCGCATGTCTCATGCTTGTGCTCATCGCAGCACCGGTCTCTGCGGCACAGGTTTCCTACTCCACCGCGGGAATTGAATTCTTCGCATCCTCCGACGGCGGAAACGAACTTGTTCCCGGTACCGAGTCAGACTTTACGATCAAACTTACGAACAACGCACAGTATCAGGTTGTCGCAGCTGAATCCGGTCTTCAGCGCCAGTACGATGTAGCAACCCCGTACCAGCTCCGTGTCTCCCTTGAAGACGCAGAAGGTATCACCGTCAAGACCGATATGCAGACCGTCTCCCAGATTGGTCCCGGCCAGTCTGCAACCCTGACCTACCGCGTCTCCGTTGACCAGTATGCGACCCCCGGACCCCGGACCCTCAAAGTACACGTCATCTACAACGAACTCTTCTCCGTTGATAACTACGGTGACGCGCTCGGATACTACTGGCTCAATGACCGGGTAAAGGACGTACCCCTTGAAGTTACCGTCCGCTCCCAGGTCTCGCCCGAAGTACTGGAAGTATCCAGTGAAGATATCAGCGTCGGAACATCCGGATTTCTGACCCTTGCAATCAAAAACGCAGGCGGCATGGACGCAAAGAACGCCTATGCATCGCTCATCACCTCAACCTCCGGCGGATCATCCACCGCAATTGTGCCGGTTGAGAGCAGCGTCTTTATCGGCGACTTCCCCGCAGGGTCCACTCAGACCGTCACCTTCAAGGTCTCCGTTGCAAGCAACGCAGAAGTAAAGGAATACCCCGTCGGCCTGCAGATCGTCTATCAGGACAACTACGGTGTTGACCAGAAATCCTCTCCGGTTATTGTTGGAGTGCCGGTTGACGGTAAGGTCGAGTTCAAAGTAACCAATGTCGAAGCAGCACTGGCTCCGGGAGATAAGGGCTTAATCAAAGTCACCTACAAAAACACCGGAAACACCAAAGTATACAGTGCAACTGCCCGTCTGAGTGCAGTTGATCCGTTCTCCTCCAACGATGATTCCGCCTACCTCGGAGACATGGCTCCGGGAGATTCTGTTGTCGGTTCCTATGAAGTAACCGTTGACGGTTCCGCAACCGAGAAGAAGTACGGTCTCGACACCGAAATCCGGTACCGCGATGCAAACGACAACAGTATCCTCTCCAAATCCATGAAGGCAGTCGTTGACGTGAAAGACATGTCAGGACCGCTGTCCTTCTTCACCAGCCCGCTCTTCATCATCATTGTGGCAATCGTCTTAATCGGCGGCTACTATGTATTCATGAAGCGCAAGGGTAAGGTATAATTCTCCCCCGTTTTCTTTTTTAGAATCGCAGCAGATCTTTGGACTGCGGTAACCGTACCTTTTTCCGGTTGTTTTCCGGAAAAATGAAAGCAGGTTACGGGAAAGTGCGGCTCTCCGGAAAAACACAAAAAAAGAAAATCCAAAGACAACAGCAGCACTTACAGCAGACTCACCGCTGAACTCCGCTTGTGGGAACTTTTATTCACCAACACAAGAACCTGCTCTTCAAGGGCATTCTGCGGCACAAACTCATGTTCTTCCAGACTTATCAGTGCTGCATCAAGTTCCTGATAGGAAAATCCCAGTTCTTCCTCATCGCTCTGACCCTCCCAGAACCCGGCACTCGGCGCCTTCTCAATAATTGACCGCGGGATACCAAGTTCCTCTGCAACCGCATACACATCCTTCTTCCACAGATGCAGAAGCGGCTGAATGTCCGCCGCAGAATCCCCCCACTTCGTACTGTAGCCGATCATATACTCGGTTTTATTGGATGTTCCGCACACCAGACAGTTCCGGGCCGCCGCAATATTATAGAGCGTCGCCATCCGCAGACGTGCCGTGTAGTTTCCGCGAAGCACCGGACTGTCCGTCAGATACGGATCAGCAAACGCCGCAGCAACAACGCCGTCCAGCGGAATTGTAAGTAATTCAATACCAAACCTGCTGCACAGCTCCCCGGCATCCGCATGGTCCAAAGGACTGCTTGACGCAGACGGCAGATGTACACCGAGCACGTGCTCGGGTCCCAGAGCCTTTACAGCGACCGCAGCGGCAACCGCCGAATCAATACCGCCGGAGATTCCGACAACAACACCTTTCGCACCCGACGCCCACAAGGTCTGGCGGATCAGATCTTTCATGCGGGTGACGGCACACCCGATATCTTTACAGAGCATGATTGGTTCTCTCCCGATACAGTTGGAGCAGGGCATCCCGGACCTGCATCAGTGCATAGGCCGCCGAAGGATGATCCGCCGAGAAATGTTTTAGGAACGCACAAACATCCGCGGAAAACGGGTCGGGAACAAAAGGACCCGCGTCCTCTCCCTCCCATCCGTGGTGACGGGCATACAGCACAACCTCATTCCGGGGAACGACTGCAAGCGGATCAAGCAGTTTTCCTTTGGAGGGAACAAGCACCTCTGCTGTCTTTCCCGAGATGATCTGCTGCAGAAACGCGCAGGCAGAGGAGTCAAGCGTCGCCGCCGACACGACCGCGGTCGCATCCGCGGGAGCCTGCACAAACGTCACATCGCGGCGGCCTGCAAGAATTCCCGTAAAAAGGGCCGAGAGTGCAAACGACTCCAGACCGGGGGACGCCTGTACAT
>DALTYF010000050.1 GCA_029986195.1 Methanocorpusculum sp.
TCTGCGCCGCAGGAGCTGCCCTCGCAGGTTCCTGTAAGACGGAAAACCTCGGTATTGAGAAGATCGTTGCAAACGTTATCTCAAATCCGAACATTCGTTTCGTGCTCCTCTGCGGAACTGAAGTGAAGGGTCACCTTTCCGGTCAGTCCATTGAGGCGATGCACAAGAACGGTGTTGACGGTGGTAAGATCGTCGGTTCCGGCGGAGCAATTCCGTTCCTTGAGAACCTGACTGATGAACACATCAAGCGGTTCCAGGAGCAGGTTGAGGTCGTCAATATTATGGAGAGTGAAGACATCGGTCAGATCTCTGCAAAGATTGCCGAGCTCGCTGCCCGTGACCCCGGAGCATTCGGTGCAGACCCGATCGTTGTTCAGATCTCTGACGACGAGGGCGGTGCTGCCGGCGGTGCAACGGTTGCGAGTGCAAACCCGCAGTTCCTCGAGATCGAGAAGCGTCTTGACGCAATCGAGAAGAAGATTGAGTTCACGGACGCGGAAATCGCGATGCGTGTCGGAAGAAAAATCGGTCGTGACATCGGTATCCTCTATGGTCTTGTAGCAGGATGTATCGCCTTTATGGTGATTATGATGTTAGTCACGAGGATAATGTAAATTGAGGTGCCAATATGTTCAAGTTCGAAAAGGAACAACAGGTCTTTGACTTTAACGGAACAAAGATTGGTGGACAGCCCGGAGAATACCCGCGTGTTCTTGGTGCATCCATCTTCTATAACAAGCACGAGTGTGTTCTTGATGACCACACCGGCAAGATCGACAAAGCGAAAGCAGAAGCACTCTGGAACCGCTGTCAGGAACTGACGGACGAGACCGGAAACCACTTCTTCCTCCAGATCATTGCAGAACACGGCGAGGCATTCGAGTCCTACTTCCAGTGGTTCGACAGCATCGACAACAAGACTGCATTCCTGATGGACTCCTCTGCCCCTGAGGCACTCGTTCACGCAACGAAGTACGTCACGGAAGTCGGTCTTGCAGACCGTGCAATCTACAATTCCATCAATGGTTCCATCCAGCCGGAGAACATTCAGGCACTTGCCGAGTCCGATGTTGACTCTGCAATCGTCCTTGCGTTCAACCCGGGAGACGGTTCTGTTGCAGGCCGTGAGAAGGTGCTTTCCGAGGGTGGTGTTGCAGGTCAGGCAAAGGGTATGCTCCAGATCGCAGAAGAGTGCGGTATCAAGCGCCCGATTCTCGACACTGCAGCAACTCCGCTCGGTCTCGGCTCTGCCGGTTCTTTCCGTGAGATTCTTGCATGCAAGGCAATCCACGGTCTGCCGACCGGTGGTGCATACCACAACATGACGGTGTCCTGGACCTGGCTGAAACGCTGGAGAAAGAACATCCACGAGCAGTACAAGGGAAAGGATGTCCTTGCAGAGCAGATGTTCCACCACCACTACGGTGGTATCGAGGGCGTTCGTCAGATTGCCTGGTCGTCACCGGATATCGGATGTAACATTATGGCAATGACCCTTGGTGCAGACCTTATCATGTTCGGCCCGATTGAGAACATGGAAGGTATCGCAACCGCAGCAGCCTTCTCCGACATCGTTCTGTCCGAGGCTCTTACCGAGCTCGGCGGCGAGGCTCAGGATCACAACGGCCCGCTGTACAAGCTGGTCTAATCCTGCTGAACGGTAAGTTAGTTGTTCCGTGATGCGGGACAGACCCGGAGTTCCCGGGTCTGTTCCCGCATTTCCGGTTCCGGATGATTTTATTTTCCTGTTTTACTGCTCTTCTTGGAACTATCAGAAGGCATACATAGTGTTAACACACAAAACACTACATAATTATGCGAGTCAGCGAGGGGAATCTGACCCAACAATATTATTGTGATTATCTGACGATTCTTGCAGAGGAGATCTTTTCTGCGGCGGTAACCGATGCGGTACGCAGGAGTGTGCACGAGAGTATTGTGTTCCGTAATCTGTTTCTACACCGGATGAGTGTGGACGGCGGGTTTCATGCCCGGGTGCTTTCTGCTCTTCTGCTGCAGCCGGATGACAGCCGGGTGCTGCGGGATCTTCTTGTTGTGTCGGGACAGGCGGATACTGATGCCCTGCCGGTTGAGGAGTGGCTGAAGCGGGAGTATGCATCTGCTGTTGAGGAGAAGAACGGTGCACGGATGCTTGCGGTTGAGGCGCTGCTGCGGTCCTATATTTCCGGGACGAATCAGGCGGCGGAGATTATTGCGTCTGCGGGAGATTCTCGTCCCCAGAGCTGGTGGCAGTTGGAGACCCGGCGCATTACGGTTGCGGAGATTACAAATCCCGATATGTACTTTGGCGTCGGCCGCCGTCCGTTCTGGCATGAGTTTCCCTTTGACCGGTATGCGGCGGTTGCTGCGGGTGTTGCCGATCTTCCTCCTCAGGAGATTTATGACTGTGTCGTCTGTATTGCGGGTGCATGGTTCTCTTCCCTTACCCGTGAGGAGATGATTACCTGGCTGAATATGCCACAGCCGACGCTGTCCGAGTGGGGGGTGCTGTGTGAGCCGCTTCTGAAGTGCGAAACTCCCGATGCGGTACTTTCTACGGCGAACTGGCTGTATGCGTCGGGGAACAATGATCCGGCAATGGATCTGTATGCGAATATTACTCTTGCGTTTCCCGGTACACCTGCAGAAATTTCTTCGTTTGAGCTGATGGGGACGATTCTCCGGAAGTCGGGGGATTTTGATAATGCGTTTGAGGCATACAAGAGTGCTTTTCTTGCGTCCCGGGGTGCGGGAGGATATCAGACGGCAATTGGTCTGAAGAATCTGTGCGAGGTTGGGGAGGATCTCGGCGAGGATATGTCAGAGTATTATACGCGGATTGCCGGTATTGCGGGTATGCTGCCGATGCCGGAGAGACTGCGTCTGTATCTGGAGCTTGCGGCGTCCTGCCGGAGACGCCGTGCGTATGAGGAGGAGTACCGGTATCTCGAGCAGGTGCTTGATGCGGAGAACGGGGATGAGGACTTGGTATCTGCTGCGATGTCGCGGCTTTCGGAGATGAATTCATCTCTGACTGCTGACGGAAGACCGGATGCTGTTTCACTTGCAGCGAAGGATGCGGAGGCTGAGTCCGCTGTTGCGGTGACACGGGGGACTGCCGCCTATTTCGGGTTTGATCCGGTCTGTGCGCTGGAGTGGTATGACCGGTCCGGTTCGCCGGATGTTTCGTCGCTGAGGTTTGCTGCTGCGATGGCTGCCGGTGCTGATGCGGGGGTGTATGCGGAAACTCCTGCCCAGCGTGCGGTGGTCCTTGCGGCGGGAGGTGCACCGGTGATGGAGGTTGTCCGCGAGCTGAATGCGGCGGTTACCGGCGCCTGGCGGAACGGCGGTGATGTTTCGGAGGTGATCGGGCAGGTTATTCCGTATCTTGCCCCGGAAAGGATGGATGCGGTTCTTGCCGAGGTGACGGCACGATCCACCCGGGATGATGAACGTGCGGTTGTGTGTTCTGCGGCATCGCAGGCACTGCTTTCCGCCGGACGGGTAAATGAGGCACGGTCGATGCTGCGGACGGCGCTTCGGGCAAATCCGGGACGCGAGATGCGGTCCCGTTTGTTTACGGAGCTTGGATGGCTGGAGTATGAGGCGGGCGCGTATGCGGCGGCGGCTGATGCGTGTGATGCAGCATTGAAGATCCATGATCAGTTCCCTGCAGCATGGGCGTGCCGTGCCCGTGCTCTTGCCTGTATGGGCAGGTATGATGAGGCGTTTGCGGCTTCCGGCTATGCGATTGTACAGAATCCCTCGAATGCTTCGTATCAGCATCTTCGTGCGGCTCTTGAGATTGTTTCGGCTTGTCCGGCGGATCCTCTGATCGATCTGATGTTTGTTCTGCCGGAACCCGGTTATCTGCAGGCTGCTGCTGCCCGGTACAGTGTGCGGAAGACAGGTTCGTGTGCTCCTGCAGTCTGGGATGCGGCGGGGGTTGCGGATGTTGTTCCGATGAGGGTTTCGTTCTGATGAAACAGGTCGTTGCTCTTCTGCTGGTTGCTCTGGCTCTGGTGATTGCATTTGCGGTTTTTACCGGAGGCGGCAGTGATGAGTCGGATCCTCTTCCGCCGGTTACGAATGTGACGACGTATCACGGGACAATCGGGGTGGTCCTGCCGAATGATTCTGTTATCGGGGATCAGGTGCGGAATGGTATTGATACGGCGTATCTGCTGCAGGATGCAAAGACCCGTCCGTCTCTTGTGTATCTGAACAGTACGGATATGACGTCCCTTCCTGCGCTTGATGCGGTGATTACTGCGACGGACGCGGTCAGCGGGGCGTGGGACAGGGATGCCGGTACACCGGGAACCGTGCATGTGGCGGTTGCGTCGCCGGGGTATTCTGCGATTGCTCCTGGCGGTGTGGTTACATTTAGTACTCCGCCGTATTACGAGGTGTCTTCTCTGCGATCACTGCTGCGGCAGCATGAGACTATCGGGGTGCTCGGGCCGGATAATTCCTATACTGCTGCATATATCAGCGATCTGAAAGAGGCGACCGGGAGTAAGATCATTTCAGGGGTGTTTTCCCCGTCGTCGGGGGAGGTGTCTTCTCTGCGGTCTCTTCTTGCCCAGAATCCGGGTCTTCTGATCATTACCGGTGGTGAGGATATTCCTGCTCTTGTTGCAAAGGCACGTGAGTTCGGGCTGACCGGTCCGGTGATGGTTTCTTCCTGGATTGGGGAGGATGCGGCAGTTGTGAATGACGGACGGATGGAGGGGGTGTATACGGCGACGCGTATGTCCGATATTTCGTCGCACCCGTTCTATAATGTGTATCAGGCACGGTTCGGTACGGCAGGTTCGGTGTATGCGGCTGAGGGATATGATGCGATGATGACTCTTTGCCGTCTGGTTCCGCAAAGTAACGGGAGTGCGCAGTATGTTTCCGGCTGGTATATGGGGAAGAATTATGAGGGGGCTGCCGGTTCGTATGAGTTTGATGATGAGGGATGCGGTCGGATTCTGATGCAGATTGCGCAGTTCCAGTCGGGTGAGGTGGTTCCGGTGGATACGTATGTGCGTCCGCCGTCCGAGGTGATCATTGGTGTGTACGGGAATGCCGAGGTGCTTCGCGGTGCTGTTGCGGGGGCGGAGCTGATTAATAGTGCAAACGCTCTTTCCCTGCCGGGTGCGTCAACAAGCGGTATTTCCGGGTTGTATGGTGCGAAGATTCGTATTCTTCCGCTTCAGTCGGGTTCTCCGGTGCCGGATAATGTGACGGCGGTTGTGGGGGATCTGACCGGTGTGGTTACGAATCTTCCTGCGGTCCATACGGTTTCCGGCGGCCGGGCACCGGAGGAGGGTTGGTCTGTGTCGTTTGTTCCTGATGCGAATGCAGGGTTTTCTTCGTTTCTGGATATTGTTGACGGACGGCGGGGATACGGGCCGACGCTTGATAATGTGACGGTACTGTATCCGGAGGGTACGGTGCCGCCTTTGAGTATGCTTTCAGCACTGGAGGGTCACGGGTACCGTGTTTCGCAGGTTTCCTATACTCTGCCGCTGACGGAGGATACGGCAGCTGCGGTGATGTCGGGTCTGAACTGCAGTGGGCAGGTTCTTGTGAGCCTGCCGGCCGGTGCGGAGGATCTGACGGTTCTTCTTGCGGGTTCACGTCAGACGGGGTCGGTTCCTGCGGTGTGGTATGTGGCGGGGGATGTGATTGTAGGCGATCCGGTGCTGGTGCAGAGTACGCTGGTGTATGATTTCCTTACGGGCACTGATATCTGGTCTTCGGAGACGGGGAAGGCAAAGCCGCTGGTCCGGGAGGTGTCGCTGTTTTATTCAAAGGTGCATCCCGGCCGATCGATGACGGGTGTGTCGGCGCGGTCGTTCGAGGCGGTGGTGATGCTTGCCGATGCGATGAGTGTGTCCGGTTCGACGACTCCGTCGGCGGTGGGGTCTGCTCTGCGGAATATTGCGTACTCGCCGAATCAGAGTATTTTCTTTGGTGATGGTATTTCGTTTGATGATTCCGGGAATGTTGTCGGTCCTGAGACGGTTGTGGTACAGATGCAGAGCGGTTCGGCCCGTGTTGTGTCCGGGTCTGCGGATCTTGGTCTGGTGACGGATCGGCAGCTCTGATTTTTTTCGTTGACCCGAACAGAGTTTATATCCGATTGGAGGGGTAACGTATGATTCATGACGATTCGTTATCTCCGGTTTCTGGTTGGCGGTATGCACTGCAGTGCATGTTCGGCCCATCTTGAGTCTACGCTGAAGGCGCTTTCCGGTGTTCTGGAGGTGACGGTGAATCTTTCCACGGCAACGGTGAGTGCGAATATTGATACGGATATGGTGACGCCGGAGAGGATTGATGCAGCGGTGCGGGGTGCGGGGTTTTCTGTGAATCCGGTACCGGTGTCGTTTGTGGTGCGTCCGGCGGATGATGCGGATGTGTCGGCTGCTGCACGGGTTGCATTGCAGGGACTTTCCGGGGTGCTGGATGTTTCGCAGAGCGGGGATGTGGTGACTGTTTCGTATCATCCGCTGCTTGCGGACCCGTCGCAGTTTGTTCCGGTGCTGAAGCGGGCAGGGTTTTTCTTCGGTTACGGTGAACAGCGGGTTTGATGATCTGTTCTATATTCCTGAGCAGGAGATGGATGAGCTGTCGGGTCTGCGGAACCGGACGATTCTCGGGTTTGCCGGTTCGGCTGTTCTGATGGGGCTGATGATGTTTGGTCATCCGTTGTTTGCGGGGAATATGTTTCTGATGGATGTTCTGAT
>DALTYF010000051.1 GCA_029986195.1 Methanocorpusculum sp.
CGGGTTCGGCGGTGTCCGCCTGGATACCGTCGGTGCGGTGGACATCGATATCGAAGAAGTCCGCGCAATTCTTGCAGAGAGCCAAATCATGAACGCGGATGTGCTTGTCCGCGGCAGCAATGTAACCCAGGATGACATCATTGATGCGATGATGGGCAACCGGATGTACATCCCGGCATTCATCGCCATTAACAAGGTGGATCTCGTAACCGAAAAGGAGCGGCATGAGGTTGAGCATGAGATGCGGGAAAAGTACGGTGTCGATCCGATTATGATCTCGGCACTCGCAGGCTACAGCATCGGCAAACTGCAGGATGCCATCTACGAACATCTCGGATTTGTGCGCATTTACATGAAACCGTACGGTGAGGATGCGGACATGGAAGAACCGATGATTATGCGCAAAGGCAGTACGATCGAGGACATCTGCCGCAGACTGCACCGCGACTTTGTGGATCAGTTCCGGTACGCAAAGATCTGGGGAACATCGGTGAAACATGATGCGGCAAAGGTCGGTCTTCAGCACAAAGTGGAAGACGGCGATATTGTGACGATTGTCACCAAACTCTAAAAAATATTTTTTCTCTTTTACACGATCGGGATTTCAACGCCGCTGTCGGTTCTTTCAATGATCTCCTGCAGGCTCCGCAGCTCGGCTGCGACCTGCCGTGCACCGTCCACAAACATCGGAAGATTCGCAGCGACAAGGGAAACCATTGACCCTGCAAAGATGATGTTGTCCACCATGCCGGGACGAACCCTGCGGACCGCAAGAACACGGCGGATTATCAGCAGGATAAGTCCGGACATAAACGCGGAGGTCAGAAGCGCAGCAAGCAGCTCAACAAGACGCCGGACCGGCCCTGCAAGCATTTCGGGAATTTTTTCCTCACAGGATTCGGTACTTTCCCCGCCTCCCAGAAATACCGCGCCGCTGATGAGATACGGGGCAGCAATGTCGGAGAATGCATCATAGGCACCGTCTCTGGCAAAGACTGCGTCTGTAAGTGTCCGCTGGCCGGAGAGCAGATCGAGTAAGAGTCTGCCCGCCGAGATGCAGGCATCCGTCTCTGCCGCGGTTTTCGTGGAGGTGTCAAGGACATTCACCGACTCAGGCAGGAGGGCAAGAACCGGCTGATGATCCTCGGGCAGGATGCCGAACCGTTCCGCAAGCGCACGAAGGATGCGGGCGATGCTGCTTTCCAGAGCGGCAATGTCAGCGGTATGAACAGAGGCAAGAAGCGAGGAACCGGCGCGGAGAAGGCCGGACACCGCGGCCTCAAGATAGTCGGCGGCAGCATCAGCGTCACCATGGAGAAGAGCGTTTGAGGCGGCATCAAGGGAAGCCTCGGCGGTTGCGATCAGCGTATCAACAGGAGTGTCATTCGGCATTGGATACCCTATAGTATGCAGTCGAACACAGATAAATGAAATACACAACAGAACAGACTCGATTATTCAACGGACGATGCCAACTTCACCACACAGATGAGGTCCCGTACAACCCTTGCAGCTTGATCACGTTTTTTTGCAGTTCACCTCCGTAAACTGCTTACATTCATAAATCAACTTAAGAATAAATAAAGGTATCGGTATCCGGAGAGAAAAAAACGAAGAAAAACGGGCCTGGAGGGATTCGAACCCCCGACATTCGGGTTAGAAGCCCGACGCTATATCCTGGCTAAGCCACAAGCCCATGACTTAATGCCTTACTCTATTTGCGGTTCCAGATTATAAAATCTCCTCAAAAAAATTTCCGAAAAAGAAAGGAGCAGGGTTATCTTGCCCGCGGACAGCCGCATTCCGCAACCTCCACGGTTAAAACACGGCAGTATTCGCGTTCCACAACCTTCCGGATGTGGGATGTGCAGGCGAATTTCATCTGCAGGCGCACCGAGAGGCGTTCGCGCTCTTCGTAGTAGATACCCGGAACCGCGCTTGACATCCGCTGCATGGTAACCGAAGCGGCGGTGACGGTTGCAACGATGCCTGCATCCCCTGAGGAGAGATCTTCATGCGGTACAGTTGAGACAAAGACCGGGTCACCGACGCTGACGGCAGCAGCCGAGATGACATTCTGGGCATTGATGAACTCAATGGTGCGTGCCCGTCCTTTTTTCAGTTCGGCAATAACTTCGGGGGCAATTCCTGCAATTCCTACCATCTGCATTGCAATCACCCGTACATCACCTGTTCAGAGGCAGAGAACGGCTTCTGCTCCGCGTTTGCCTGTTCCTGCACGTCGGTTGCCAGCTGGTGCATCATGGCTTCGACCTGATCGGCCTGTTCCATCAGCGGCTGCGTGTCAACCTCAAACCCGTAGCGGATGTTGAGAATTTTCAGTGCTTCAATTGCGGCACGCGGGTCAACATTGAAGTTGGTCTCAACCAGAAATCCGGTGGCGGGGATCCCGCGAAGCTGTGCTTCGATGATCATACTTCCGGAGATGCCCGTGATGCTTAATGCGGGAAGGATAACTGCCTGTTCTTTGATCTTATCAAGGCCGTCGGGAGTTGTCGCAACACCGAAGGTGCGCTCCCCCTCGCTGCCGGTGGTAACACCGCCGATGACCACCAGATCAGTTATTACGGATTTATCGGAGAACCATTCGATGAGTCCTGCGGAGACCTCGTAGGAGATCTGCGGGGGGATGGGAACGTCTGCAAGGATTGCGACGATGTTGTCCTTTTCATAGAGCCGTATCGGCGCCTGGGCAAGGCCGTTTGTTGCAAGGGATATCTGGGGAAGGAATCGGCTGGTGATGTTGCCGAGATGCGTAAACCCTGCATTTTCCACCAGATACTGTAACGCAATACTGCCCACCAGTCCGGACCCGGGGAAACCGGTCAGAAGGGTAATCTCTTTTGCGGCAGGGGCAGGAGATTCCACGCGTACCGCATCGGTAATGTCCATAAGGATAGATGCGTGCCTGCACCAATAAATATTCTCATTGTGCTGATATTTCCAATTGACAAGTACTTAAATTCAGGCGTCCCATAGATCTACAGTAGTTATGCAGGAATATGAAGTTAAGCGCGGAATGACAAAGGATCTTCCCGATCGGATTGCTGCCGGATTTACCGATATCTTTGAGACGGAGCCGAAGGTAGAAGCTGGACACTATTCAATTTCGTACGGGAGCATGTCGCATCTGGAAGTCTGGGCCGGAAAAAAGAACAAGACCGTGATTGTCGATACCGAGACAAACAAGGAGGTTCTTGCTATGCCGGACGCAGAAGCTGATGCGATCATTCTGGACACCAACAAACGCTTCCGCCAGTATCTGGATCTGATTACCGGCTTTACGACAAAAGAGCGGGTAAAACGGGCAAAGAAAGCTGCTGAAAAGGAAGAATAATAATTTTTTTAACGTTTGCTTTTTTTTGTTTCCGTTCAGGAACCGGTTCTGATATTTTCTCCGTACAGGAGAATAGCCGGATGCATGTCTGAAAAAAAGGGGCAAATCGTCACAGCCGCCTTTTCATACACCGCTGTACTCCGATCACCAGCAGAAACATCGCGGCCGCTGCAAGCGTAATCGTAGCACCGGACGGAATATTCCAGAAATAGGACAACAAAATCCCGCCGAATGAGGCCACAGCCGCAATCGCAACCGACCCTGCCATCATCACCCACAACCGCGAAGTCAGCATCCGGCAGCTTGCCGCAGGCAGTGTCAGAAGTGCAATCACGAGAATAATCCCCACCACCTGAATCAGCATTACAACGGCAAGCGCGATCAGAATCAGCAGGAGCAGATTCAGCAGTTTCACCGGCAGATTCATGACCGTTGCATACTCTTCATCAAACGTCACCGCAAGAAGCGGCTGATACAGCAGAGCAACAACCGCCGTAATCACCACTGCAAGAACTCCCGCAAGAACAAGATCCCCGCTTGTCACCAGCAGAATATTTCCGAACAGATATGACTCAATGTCCGGCACATACCCTGGAGTCAGCGCAACAAACAGCACACCAAGCGCCATCCCTACCGCCCACACCGCACCTATCAGCATGTCCACCTTCTGATGCGCATACTCCTTCAAAACCCCTATCACCACCGCGGCACACACCGCAAACCCTGCCGCACCTGCAATCGGCGAAAAGCCCAGCAGGTATCCGAGACCCACCCCGCCGAACGTCGCATGGGAAATTCCTCCGGAAACCGCCGTCATCTGCCGGACGATAATATAACTCCCGATGATACCGCACACAACACTTGCAAGCCCTGCCGCAAGGAACGCATGCTGCATAAACACATACGACAGCAGATCCGTCATTGCCCGCCCTCCGCATCCTCACCGGTATCATGATTTGCAAGAACCCGGTGCGGAACATGACCGTGCGTGATCAGTTCCACCGGGCAGCCGTACGCAGCCGCGACCATATCCCCGGTAATCTTATCCGTATCATGCGTGAACAGTTTCCGGTTCAGGCACGCAACCCTGTTCACATGCCCCGACATCGCACTGATATCGTGCGTAACCATCAGCACCGTCATCCGCTCGCGCAAGTCCTCCAAAAGCGTCATTAACCGTTCCCCGGTCGGTCCGTCCACATACACCGTGGGTTCATCCAGAATCAGCAGCTCCGGACATCCTGCAAGCGCACGGGAGATCACTGCACGCTGCTGCTCTCCGCCCGACAGCTCCGCAATCGGGCGGTTCTCATATCCGGCCAGATCCATTGCTGCAAGAGCGTCCGCCGCTGCTGCATAATCCTTTTCGCAGTACCGCTTCACCAGCCCCGGAATGTGTCCGAGCCGCCCGGTCAGTACCATCTCCCGTACCGTCATCGGATACGAAAAATCAAACGTGTGCACCTGCGGCACATACCCGACCCGTGACCGTGCCGTCACGGGATCTTCACCAAAGACCCGGATAACACCCGACTTCGGCTGAATCAGCCCGAGGAGACTCATCAGAAACGAGGTCTTTCCTCCGCCGTTCGGTCCGATAATCGCGGCAACATCACCTTTGTGCAGTACAAAACTCACGTCATCCAGCACCACGTGCCCGGACCGTTCCACCACCAGATGATCAATCTTCAAAACCTCAGTCATTCCTTCAGCACCCCCGCAAGAGAATTCAGCGTATCCATATAATGCACTGACAACGGATTAATCTGCACCGGCACAACACCAAGCTCTTCAGAAAGTACGATCGCGGTCCGCTCTCCGGACAGGGGCTCGGTCACAATAATATGCACACCCGCCGCCTTTGCCGAATCAACAATCTCCGCAAGTTCACGTGCCGCAGGTTCCTTTCCCTCACGGGCAATCACCAGCTGGGTGAGAGAATAATCCTCCGCAAGATATCCGAAGGATCCGTGCGTGGTCAGAAATGCCTTCGGTTCCATTGTCTCCGCAGCAGCGGCCAGCCGTGTGTCCGCATCGGACAATCCGGCGCAAAATGCAGCCGCCCGATCCGAAAACCGCTCCGCAAACTCAGGATATTGTGCCGTCAGCCCGTCGCGCACCGCATTCGTCATCAAAATCCCGTTCCGTGCCGACAGCCAGATATGCGGATCCATCTCGCCCTCTTCACCTCCCGCTTCGGCAACCGCCTTCACTTCGGCACCGGTTGCAGCACGCGGCAGATCCGGCAGTGCGGCCGCCACCTGATCCTCCAGCGGCAGAAATCCTTCGCCAAGCGTAAACCACATATCCGCCGACGCAAACGAGGCCACATCAGCAGGAGTTGGTTCATACGTATGGGGAGACATTCCTTCCGGCACAACCGGGAGAACAGTGAATCCATCTCCGGCAACCGCGGAGACAATTTCCATCATCGGAGGAACCGTTACGAGCAGGACCTGCCCGTTTTCCGCCTCCGCAGGAGCTGATATGCATCCCGCTGAACATGCTGCAAACACAAGAACAACTGTCAGAACAGAACATATTTTGAAAACAGCAGAATACCCACGCATGAATAATGAATATTCAGCGTTTGGGATGCTAAAGATTTCGCCAGAAAAGATCTGATTCCCGGCTACAGGTGACACTACCGGCCGGAAAGGATCGGACTTCCCCCTTCTTTTCTGAAAAAGGGAAGAATTAGATAATCCCGCCCGCGTGTTTGGGATCCGTATCTTCCTGATTGTCCGGATGCGTCCTCTGGCGGATAACCAGAGACAGCACCAGCACAAACACCGCAAGAATGAAGGAGGCAAGGAACGCCACATCAAATCCATGGGCCAGCAGGTTCATCTGGATATCAGCCGGTGTTGTTTCCGTAATGTTTTCCGCAGTTGCAATCGTTGTGATTCCCCAGACAAGAATGAGATTGTAGACTGCAATACCAATCGTCATCGGCGCAAACTGCTCAAGGCCCGTGAGACTGGAACCCATACCCTGTTTTGACTTCGCAACAGACGACAGTACCATATTTGTCAGAGGCGACATCATCATGCCAAGACCCAGACCCACCACAAACAGTGCGCCGACAATGTATCCGGTGCCAGTCTGGACATCCATGCCAGAGCTGATAATATCCGGCAAGCAGGAACAGAGAGCCGATGATACAGATGAGTTTTCCCCCTATCCTGTTAAAGAGCATCCCGGAAAGAATCCCGGTAATCATCATCCCGATGGAGAGTGATGTCAGAATCATTCCCGCGTCCGAAACCGTAAAATCACACGGACATACTGCAGGAAAAACGGCATCAAATAGTTAATACCGGCAAAACTTGCCGTGACCAGAACAAACGTCAGGTTCATCAG
>DALTYF010000279.1 GCA_029986195.1 Methanocorpusculum sp.
TCTGTTCGGTACCGGATATCTGGTTCCGACGGTTCTGTCGATTCTGATCTTTTCTGTCGGGATCATCAGTTTCCTGCTTCTGTTCGACCGGCCGCTGCGCAAGGCACACGGGATTTCTGCGATGCAGTTTATCAATGCGTTTCTTGCACATCTGACAGACGGGTCAAAAGGTCTTGAGGATTATTTCCGGACAATCGGCGAGGCGGTGACGGTGCCGGAGACGAGTTTCTTTTTCCGGCGCGAGGGGAAAAAAGATGTGCTGTTTGTGGTGCCAAATCTGCATCCCGGACCATTGTCCGAGGTCGGCGGCGGGAATTATCCGAAGCATCTGCACGATGAGTTTTCGGAACCGGAGATAGTGTTTATCTCGCACGGGTGCGCGACCCATGATTTCAATCTGGTGTCGGAGAGTGAGTGCGAAAAGATTGCGGCGGCGATTGATGAGACGCGGGCGGAGCTGTCCTATGCGCCGCTTGCAGGACGCCCGCTCCGGAGCAGGTTCGGGACGGTTTCTGTTCTGTCACAGCGGTTTGGCAACTCGATTCTGCTGGTGACTACGCGGTCACCGGATATGACGGAGGATCTCGATTATGCGGTGGGGGCAATTGTGATGGCCGAGGGACACCGCTGGTATGAGAATGTCGGGTTTGTGGATGCGCATAACTGTATGGTTGAGGTGACGTCGGTGGTGCTGCCTGCATCACCTGCCGGCAGCGAGTACATTGCCGCGTCCCGGCAGGCGATGGAGCGTCAGGCGGATGCGGAGCTTTCCGCGTTCTCCGTCGGCGTTGCCCAGCGTGTTCTGCCGTTTTCCCGCGAGCAGGGTTCGGCGATATGGGTGTTCTGGTGCTGGTGACGGAGGTTGCCGGGGTGTGGACGGCGTATGTGCTGTTCGACGGGAATAATGTGCATATGGGTGCGCGAGGTTCTGCGGGATGCGGTGCTTACGGCGGGTGTTTCGGAGGCAGAGATTATGACGACCGATTCCCATGTGGTGAATACGATTTCCGGCAGAAATCCGGTGGGGATGGCGGTTTCTGCGAAGGATATTCTTCCGCATCTGCTTGCGGCGGTTGCTGAGGCAATTGCGGATTTGTCGCCGGCGCGTGTTGCGGCGGCAACCGGTATGTGCCGCGATGTGAAGGTGTTCGGGCCCAGCCGGACGATGCAGCTGTCTGCTACGGTGAATGCGATGGTGACGCCGCTGTCGGTTCTTCTGCTGCTGGTTTCCTTCCTGATCACGCTGCTGATCTTTATGGTCTGCATTTGATCTTTGGGACAAACGTTTCCTTTTTCTTTTTTGCGGCAGGGGATACGGTTAGATTTTGTACGGCAGAGTTCGTCTGATCCGTTTTCAGTCGCGGCGGATTTCGATTGCGCAGCTGCTCCGGCGCACCCGGGGCAGGACTGCGAGTTTGTTTTCGTATTGTTCGCAGGTGAATCCTTCTTTGGGCATGGGGTCGGGTGTGGAAATGCCGCGACTGCAGGTTACGTGGTACTCGTAGAGGCCGGTTGCCTGGTTAATTGTGTATTCGTGTTTGTCAAGTGAGGTGCATGTGAGACAGGGGACTACCATGATCAATATGATGTACTGCGGAGGGTATGAA
>DALTYF010000052.1 GCA_029986195.1 Methanocorpusculum sp.
CGTATCCCGAATCTGCATCAATGTTTTCGATGTACACGAAGTAGATCTTATTGGATTCTCCCTGAAGAGCCACGGTGAACGGGTTGCTGCGAACAACAGAGTCCTTCGCTGCCGTGATGGTCAGAGTAGTGCTCTGTACGGTGTAGGAGATTGAGCCGGATGTCTTTGCGTTGTCTGCAAATGGTTTGTAGCCAATGAACTCGGCCTGTGCAGTCCACGTTCCTGCAACAGCGTTGACACCAGGTATTGCTGATCCAACAACATTCTGTGACTGGGTAACAGGTATGTCATTATAATTTGCATATACTGAGTTTGTATCGCTATTAACACCGAAGACAGTGGTCTTACCACCTGCTGGAGTGGTGAAAACAATTTTTGCACTCAGGTTCGTGTTGATGGTGACAAATCTTCCAGTGGGGAACTTCGCAGTATCATTTGCTGGGCCAACCATCGGAGTGTTGAGCAGGAAAGTTACATTCGTATCCTTGTTGATGGTCTTGCCGTTAATGGAATCACCAGATGTTACACCATACCCTCCAGTAGTCAGTTTTGCCTGAATACTGAGTTCTGGATACCAGATCGAAATCTGGGTCATTTTGGACATATTATTCGCATCCCAAGTGGATACGTTGTAATAGGTACCATAGTATCCATTTATGACGCTTTCATACAGGGTAAAGTTGCCATCAGGATTTGCATAGATGACATTAACCGCAGTCGGGTTGCTGCCCTCAGAGAATTTGGCAAGGACAGTGTTCGCGTTCGTAACACGTACACCAACCCTGTCCACCCGACCGAATAAATAATACCCGATCACCCCCTAAACTGAATATATCTATGTCAATAAAACACATGGTTGCTATCCTTCTGCTGGCATCCCTGCTATTCTGTGGAATAGCTGCAGCAGAAGCCACAAGCCTTACCATCAACGTCTATGACAACAGCGCATCACACGATCCCGTCAAAGATGCAAAGGTCGTCATCGTCAAAAGCGGAACAAGCCTGGAACAGACCCTGTACACCACCGTTGATGGAATCGCAAAGTTCGCCTCAGTCGAATACAAGTCCACCTATAGTGTAACCGTCACCAAGGATGGATTTGACGACCAGAAATTCTCTATCACCGTCAACTCGATGGAAAAAGAGTACACCGTCTATCTCCAGAAATCAAATCTGGTTCAGATCAAAGTTCTCAATCCCGACAAATCAACACCGGTTGCAGGTGCTGCCATCTCCATTGACGGACTCAAAATGGGATCCACCAACAGTGCAGGACTTCTCCATGTATCCATGGAAAAAGGTGTGTATCACAACATTCAGGTAACAGCCGATTCCTATGAAACCTACTCCTCCTCACAGTACATCGAAACGGATCAGACCTCGCTTACCGTCACCCTTTCCAAATCCTACTTCTCCCCGAGAATCCTCGTCTATGACAAGGACAACGGCATGAAACCAGTCTCTCTTGCAACCATCATCATTGACGGAAAAACCGTAGGAACCACCGATGAGTACGGAAGAGCAACTCTCAAGGACTTCACCGCGGGAACCTACACGCTGGAAGTTACCAAATCCAACTACAACTCCTACAAAAAAGAAGTGACCTTCACCGAAGACTCCGCTGATGTCATCGTTGAACTCACGTATGCGATTGTCCCGCTGACCGTCCTCGTTGTTGACGGAACCAACCCGGTTACCGGAGCTGCGATCTACATTGACAACCTTGTTACCGGAATCACCGACGCAACCGGAAAGTTCACCAAAGACATGGAACCCGGAAAAACCATTCTGATCACCGCATCCAAAGATGGATACACCACACATAGCGTCTCCTGGTCCGTAACAGCCGGTCAGACCAACACCGTTACAATACCGATTTCCCAGAACTTCCCGGTCGCACTGGTCGGAGGAATCATTGTCGTGATCATCATTGTCGTGGTCGTCGTCTTCCTTGTGAAAGGAAAAGGAAAATCCGGCAGCCGCGGCAGAAGAGGATCCTTCTAACATTTTTTCAAACAAAAAACGTACGGACCTGCTGGGGATCGAACCCAGATCTCCGGGTTCGAAGCCCGGAAGGATATCCACTACCCTACAGATCCACTTGATATATTCATCTCTCTTTATCCCTTTTATACCCTATCGTATGTGTTTGGCAAACCGGAGCACAAAGTACAATTGCCGCAGAAACCAACACAAAAGAGATGTTGCTCTCATCCTCCGTAATCCGTGCACGCATTGCTGACGGAACGCTCGGTATAACACCGTTTGCCGAAGAATCGCTCCAACCGGCATCCTATGACCTCCGTGCCGCAGAAGACACTGTTATGAAAGCGGGCGAGCTGTCCCTTATCGCGACGATGGAGTTCGTCAGTCTCCCTGCCGATCTCGCCGCAACACTTCGCGTTCGTTCCTCCTTTGGTCGGAAAGGAGTGCTGCTCGGTGCCGGGTACATCGACCCGGGATTCCGGGGAAATCTCACACTCTGCATGGTAAACATGGGACCGGAGGATATTCCGGTTGAGAAAGGCACCCGCATTGTACAGATGCTTATTCACCCTGTCCTTGGGAATGTGGAAAACGCGTATAACGGCAACTATCAGGACAGCTACGGTGTGGTACAATCAAAAATATAAGCGGCTGTTACAGCCACTTGTCCTTCTCACTTTTTTCGCGATCTCTTTGACCGCCGGATTTTTTGGCAGAGGTATCGACGTTACCCGGATGCCTTTGTTCACTTCGCGGGGTTTTTGTGCGTCACGTACTTTTGCAGATTCACCAATCTCTTTTGGGCGCTGTGCTGAGCCGCCGCGCACAACTCCGTCCGTCTCTTTCGGACGTTTGGAACCTGTCATTCTGATGTGTCCATCGGTTTCCTTCGGCCTCTGACTTCCGGACATTCTGATATGCCCGTCCGTTTCCTTTGGCCGCTGCGTACCAACATTCACCGACCCCTCAAGAATGCCCGGGGCCATCGTCTCTTTTGGACGCTGACCGCCGGACATGCGGACGCCCCCGTCAGTTTCTTTGGGTCTCTGGTATCCTACTGTGACCGATCCTTCCAGAACGCCGGTTGTTATCGTTTCTTTCGGCCGACCGTTTCCACCGACATTTGCTTTTCCGGAAAGCACACTGTCCGAGTCTTTTGGTTTGTCCTTGCCGCCGACATCTGCCATCCCTGCAAGTACGTTGTCCACTTTTTTCTGCCGTTTCGGCATCATGATCGTACTGCCGCTCATCTGCGGCTGTTTTTTCGGTCCGGCAATGGTGATCTTCGGCATTTCTTTTGTCTTGGGTTTTTCCTTGGGGATCACCGGCCGGGTTTCGGGCTGAGGGTCGTCAAAGATCGTTGCCGGCTGCGGCTGCTGGATGTACTGTGGGGCATACTGGGGAGGATACATGTACTGCTGCTGAGGCGGCGGTGGCGGTACAACTCTCCGGACCACATCCTCAAAGACGTCATCGTCACCCGCAGGGACCGGAGGCCGGATATACTGCGGCTGGGACTGAACCATGATTCCGTCTTCAAACACATCCTCTTCCTGCTGCGGGATGCTGTACGTATCCTCTTCTTCAAACACGTCGTCCGGTGAATAGGAGGGGGACTGAGTTATCTGCGGTTCTTCCTGAAAGATATCCTCTTCATTTTCCGGTTCGGAGAAATCATCCAGCTCAAAGATGTCATTTCCGTTCTCTTCCGGGACGGGAGCGGGGTTAATGCCGATTGGCATCACCATCTCATCCTCGAACAGAACTGCGTCGTTTGCAACCTGAATGGTTGGGACCTTCTCGGTTTTTTCTTCCTCTTCGTACTCTTTGCTCTGTTCGTTTTCGTAAATGGTTCGAATCTCGTCCAACTCCTTCACCCGCGGTACATTTTCCAGACCGGCAAGAACAATAATCACGCCGACATACTGGGTCGACTTGACCGGATAATCTCCGGCCCGCATCTCAAGGCCTTTGATGCTGCGATCAATCCATTTGCGGACCGTCTGGAATCCTTTCATGGACAGTTCGTCAGAGGGACCTGCAATCAGCACCAGGGCTTTTTCCGAGGATGTGAGATCACAGGGAACGGATACTTCCCGGTACACTGCCTGTTTTGCCAGTTCAACGATGCGGGAGGTCCGTGCCTGATTTTCTTCCAGCAGATATTTTTCTACCCGGATGCGTTTCATCATGTTGTTGGTCCAGGTGGTGGGAAGTTTTTCGGTTGCATAGCCAATTGCAACGAGGTCCATTTCTTTGAGGGTGTTGAGTACCTCTCCTGCATCCAGTACTACTTCTGCGGCTTCAACGCCTTTGTGGTTGAACTCTCCGGCACGAAGCAGGAGGCCGACCCGGCGTGCAAGCATCTCATTGAGAACCGGAAACATTTCGTAGATGGTGGCCTTGTGTTTTGCTTCCACTACATTTTTGATGCTGTCCTCGTCTTCGGTACGTTTGAACCATGTTTCGTTGTCGAAGAGGATGGTTGCCTGAGATACGTTGCGGATCTCCGCAAGTGTTTCGGATGCCCGGGCAGATACTTTTACTCCTTCGTTTCGTCCGGGGAGGGTGAGGATGGTAAAGACCGGGTCGGGGAAGGCGTCGTTGAGCTGGGATACGATGGTCGGTACCAGTTCGGCCATTCTTCCGCCAAGACCTGCGCAGACGAATACTGCGTCAATCTCTTCGATGCCGTCACGCTGAAAACAGCTTGCAAGATTTCCCACTTCAAAATCGGTTCCGCGGTTGTTGTGTTCTTTGATCGGATCGACCGGCGTGAGAACGAACCGGTCTTCCTGCGGGATGGTCTGTATTTCGGAGATGGTTTTCTGGTCTGCGTCAAACACAAAGGATCGCACACTCCGGACACCGCTCCGTTCGTCATGCTGGTTGAGTGTATCGACGATACGACAGCCTGCTCCGCCCAGTCCGATGAGTAATGCTCTCATTGTGGTTCACCCGCATCCCCGGAAGAATGCATTCTGCTTCTATTATTCCTTTTATAACCATATATTCTTTTATAAGATGCGGGTGTTTTTCCAGATACCCGCAATTATTTGAAAAGCGCATACAAAAACCTCTGATTTTTCCCTCGTTTGGGCGTCGGTGGTGAAATCCTCCGGATTTTGCCGGAATGATTATCTTCAAAACAGAATCTATTTATGCAGAGGGGATTAACTTAGAATTGAGGTGTAAAGAACTTTGACTTATGGAATTGAGTTTGTTCCGGGAAACGTTAATGTTAAGCAGGTAGTTAACTACTGTAAGCTTGCAGAGAGCAAGGACATTGACTACGCATGGATCACCAACCACTACAACAACCGCCACTGCTATCCGGTTCTGACCGCAGTTGCCCAGGCAACCACGACCCTGAAGATGGGTCCGGGTATCATGAACTCCTTTACGGACACTCCGGCAGGTATGGCATCTTTTGCCTGCACGCTGAATGAGATCTCCGACGGTCGTGCAGTTCTTGGTATTGGCCCAGGTGACCTGTCCACTCTTCCGAAGCTCGCAATTGACCCCGTAAAGCCGGTTGCAAGACTCGGTGAGGCAATTGACCAGATTCGTGCACTCTGCAGCGGTGCAGAAGTGAAGAAGTCCGGTCTGCAGTTCTTCGATTACGATGGTGCAAAGCTGACGGGTGTTACCCTCCCAGGTAAGAAGGGCATTCCGGTCTATGTTGGTGCACAGGGTCCGAAAGTCCTTGAGCTTGCAGGTCTGAAGGGAGACGGAGCACTTATCAATGCATCCAACCCGAAGGACTTCGATGTTGCTATCCCAATTATCAAGGCAGCAACCGAGAAGGTTGGCAAGAAGAACTTTGATGTTGGTGCATACACTGCTCTGTCCATTGATAAGGACCAGAAGAAGGCAGAGAAGGCAGCAAAGATTGTTGCAGCTTTCATTGCAGCAGGTTCTCCCGAGCCGCTGCTCCAGCGCCACGGTCTTGACCTTGCAAATGTTGCAAAGATTAAGGACGCACTTGCACGCTTTGACTTTGGTGCAGTCGGCGGACTTGTTACGGAGAAAGAGATCGCAGCATTCACTATCTGCGGCACTCCGGATGTTATCCGCCAGAAGTGCGAAGACCTGACGAAAGCAGGTGTTACGCAGATCATCTTCGGTTCCCCGCTTGGACCGGACATGACGAACTCTATCCGCCTGCTCGGCAAGATTATGTAAATCGGCTCGTTCCGATTTTCCATATTTTTTTTGTTTTTTCTGTTGTGCTTTTTTGACGGATTATTTTTAATCCAGTTGGGATGTGTTTCTGTACTCTGTTGACGCGGGTAATGAAAGGAGAGATAAACAGCGTGCGGGTTCCGATATTCCTGCTGAGGGGGAACGTGGGTCTGCTATTGTTTTTGGAATGAGGGAGTTGGATGTGTCGGGATTTTTTCTTTGATCTGTTTGAATGAAGATATACCGACCAGGATTTACGGTTGTGTTGAGCAGGTTTGTTAAGGACGCTCACGTGTTCGCTGGGTTACGTGAGAGTGTAGTTGGAGAAGAGCTTGGGATGTTTTTCTGGGAAAAGAGAGAGTTGTTTGTCTCAGGATTTCTCCTGAGATGTTTTACATCTCATCTCTTTTTTGTTTCACGCTGCTTAGTTGCGGCGGAGTACGAGGAGTGCTACTGCTCCCA